>DAOVYZ010000110.1 GCA_030635365.1 Bacteroidales bacterium | reverse complement strand
CATATACAAATGATGAAATTGAAAAAGCACTAAAAGTTTGTAATATATCTTATAAGAAATCAACAGATATTTGTTCTGATGCTGCTAAATTAATTTCTCAGGGAAATTTTTTGGGATGGTTTCAGGGAGGACTCGAAATGGGAGCTCGGGCATTAGGAGGACGGAGTATTATTGCTTGTCCTGAACAACAAGATGTTAAAGACAGGGTAAACGAGAAGGTGAAATTTAGAGAAAAATGGAGGCCATATTGTCCTTCTTTGTTAGCAGAATTTAAAGATGATTATATTGAAAAAGCAATTGATTCTCCATTTATGATACTTGCAAGAAAAGCAAAATCAAATCTTATAAAAAATGCTCCTTCAATAATCCATGTTGATGATACGATTCGTCCTCAGACTGTTGAGAAAAGTATTTTACCTAAATGGCATAATTTAATTGAAAATATAAAAATTCATACCGGTTATCCTATTGTTCTTAATACTTCATTTAATGTAAGAGGCGAACCAATAGTTTGTAGCCCACATGATGCTATAAGAACTTTCTTTTCAACAGGATTAGATAGCTTGGCAATTGGAGATTTTTTGGTTTCAAAATAAAAAGTATAATCTTTGAATTATATGGGTTACACAGTTTTTAGGATAGTGTCATTTTTCGGGTTGATTAACCACTCTTTTTCTTCTTCACCTAACTGCTTCTTGCTCTTCTGAACAATATATTCCAAGAGGCTTTCCAAAAATATTTCCAGTTGGTTAATAAAGGATGTTTTTCATATAATTCCAAATACTTTAATTCTGATGCTTGAATTTCTTCAAGAGTTTTCGGCAAATCGACATAGAAAGGAGGTATTAATCCGGGTTTGTATTTTATACGTTTTTCCTGTAATTCTTTCGAGTACAGATTAAAATAATGTTCACTTAATGGGCGTATACCAACCAGTTTTAATTCACCTTTGAAAAAATTAATAAACATTGGTAATTCATCGATCCAAAATTTTCTGAATATTTTTCCAATTGTAGTTATTCTAAAATCATCTTTAAATTTACCTCCTTCCTGAAGCTTTGATTTATCATAAACGTATTCTTGTAAATATTCGGCGTAAGGGTGCATAGTACGTAATTTATAAACATTGATAAAATAGCCATTCTTACCAATTCTTCGAAGTTTAACTAAAGGCCCGTATGATGGTTCCATATCATAAAACGGGCTTCGTGTTTTACGGGCAACAAAATAGAGCCATCCACGAATTCCCTTTTCATTTATAACTTTAAAACCACAAGAATACAACCGCCCAAATGTTTCTGCTTTAGATAATACCCTGTTTTCTCCACGGGTAAGAAAAAAGTATATCCGTTTTGTTAATTTAAATTTTGGAAATATTCGCTTAACAACAAAATCTAAAAAGTAATAAATATGATTTATAATTGGGGGAAACTTTCTTAATATTCTCTTTTTACGTTGATTTTTGGTTTCAACACATCCAATAAAAAATCCACCATCAATTAATTTTCTATTTACGGATTCAAAAAATTTATTAATGTAACGGATATCATTTATTCTTTTAAGATTTACAATTTTTAGATAGATTTTTTCCAGAAGTTTGTCAACATTAAATTTTGTAGTAGTTGCAAGCAAAGAATAATTGGGAACATTTAGGTCAATATTTTCGGAAAGGAAATTAAATACTTCGTGATTAGATTCTTCAATAATAGTTTCTTTGATATTAGGGACGGGATCAAGAGTGAGATCTTTTGGATATACTTCGGTTTTAGGATATCCGTTTTCCCGGTCAACTATTTTTTGGTATTTTTCAAAAACTTTGGAGGAATCTTTTTCTTGCTTAGCATTGCAAATATAATAATCGCATAAGGCAAAAAAAGATTCGATTATGGTAGCACACAAAATTGTTCCAAAAATGACTAATCTGGAATAATCTACAGAATACAATAAAAATATGATTATAGTTGCAATTCCTGCAATTAATAAATTGGTAAAGAAAATGTGCAAAATTGCCCTTGAAAGTTTTAACCTTTCGGGGGCAGAGTATTTTTTTGTTATAAGTGATGTTAGTATCCAAATACCGGAAAATATTATAAATGGGTTCAAGTACTTTGAAATATAAGGTTCTGCTGGACCAGGTTTAATCCATAAGATGAATAATACCGAAAAGATTAAAGCCAGTATATCAAAAAGAATATTTACAAATAATGAGCGGAGTTTCATTTTTTAATTACAAATTAACTATTTGTGTTTGACGTTCAAGAGATTCATACTTCAGATTATTTGTTTAATATTTTCTTTAGTTAATATCAATTCTTTGCCAAATCGTGTAATGATGTCATCATACATTTTTTTCGTTGTTCGGGCAAATAATCATGAGTAACACGGTTTCTGACATCTCGCATTTGGAAATTTTTTTACATTTTATATTTAAAGATAATTCATAATCTGAATCGGAAGAAAATATCAATATGTCAATATCTCCACCTTTTTCCCTATCATTAACCCTCGAACCAAAAAGATAAACTTCTCCCCTTACTTTTTTAAGAGCAAATTTTAAAGCATCTATTTCATCGGGATATAAACGCATGGTTAAAGTTAATAAGATAAAAGAATAAAGGCAACCTCTAATAATTGGTTTTGTAAATGAAAGTGAGCGAAAAAGATCAGTACAAGGCGGAAGGTAAAATATTCCACAGGCATAGCAGTAATTATGTCGAGGAAAGATTTTTCCTGACAACGAAGTAATGATTTTTTGTAGCCACTTGTAATAAAAAATAATTATTAGAGATTGCCTAAAGTAAAAAGTTAAAATAGACAAGATAAAAAATTAATGTGTTTATTAGTTTTGCATACGATAGAACCTAAAATATTTTTGAGCTGAACTGATCCCGAGCGGTAGTCGAGGGATCTTAAAGGCTTTATTCCTTGCACCTTGGTGCGTATAAAAAGATAATATTCCATTTAAAGTTCAAAATATTAAAATTGCATTTTACTACGAAGGGTATTAAGAACACAAAATAACATTAAGATTTATAGCTTAAGATAGCCTGCAAACATCGTTCTGCTGTTTTTCCATCCCAAAGTTCCGGACATTTGGGTTTTCGGTTTTGTTTTAAGGTATAGAAAAATTCTTTTCGTATTCTTTCAATATTATTTCCAACCAAAACACTAGCTCCACCATGTTTGCGCAATGTTGTCGGGCGTTCGGTGTTCCATCGCATGGTTAAGCAAGGTGTTCCTAATATTGTACATTCCTCTTGCAAACCTCCACTATCAGTAAGCATAATTTTAGCATGCATATTCAGCTTTAACATTTCGTGATAACCCAAGGGATGAACCATATAAATGTTTGGTGAAGCCAGAATGTCTTCCCAAAGATTAATGGTTTTTAATTGCTTTTCAGTACGAGGATGAACTGCCCATATTACCGGTATTTCAGGAGCAAATTCTTTTGTAATCAGGTTAGCTATAGATGATAGTACGGTATTATCATCAACGTTTGAAGGGCGGTGAAGGGTCATTAAAGCAAAAGGCTTATTTGTTAATTGGTTAACCGGTAAAATAGAGTGTACTTTGTTTATCAGATTGGTTTCGATAATTTGCGGTATAGATAAGCTTGCTGCTCTTTTGCGATTGGCTTCTAGTGTATCAATCATAATATTGCCAACAAATTCAATTTTCGAATTAGGAACTCCTTCTTTTTTCAGGTTCTCAATTGATAATTTATCCGGGACTAACAATAAATCTGACAAACGATCAGTAACCAGCCGATTAATTTCTTCCGGCATTTGCATATCTCCACTTCGCAGTCCGGCTTCCACGTGACAAACTTTAATATGTAGTTTTTTGGCAGTAACTGAGGCAGCAAGTGTTGCATTTACATCTCCGTAAACAATAATCCAATCTGGTTTTTCTTTTATGAATATTTTTTCCAACTCAATCATTGATTGACCAACTTGCTCTGCATGAGAGCCAGATCCAACTCCCAAATTTATATCAGCATCGGGAATATCAAGTGCCTTAAAAAAGGCTTTGGACATACGATCATCATAATGCTGGCCTGTATGCACCAAAAGGTGTGTTATTGGTGAATGGGGATTAGTAATTGGTGGCTGGTTGATATTGTAATTCTTTATAGTATGTATAAAAGGTGCTACTTTCATAAAATTAGGACGAGCACCTACGATAGAGATGATTTTCATTTTGATAGTTTATTTAATAATATTATATATTCTAAAAACCAATGTTAAAACCTAATGTAAAGGTTTCGTTTTTACCCTGAAAAACAGGGGGGGAGTATAAATCCAGATAATATTGGGCAGTATTTCCGTCTACATCAAATGCCCGGATGTTGGATAAAGTGTATTTTAGAAATAAGTATCCTTCAGATATAAATTCATAAGAAGCACTTATGGAAAAACTTTCGTTTTTCCATGTAGTATTTTGCATAAAAGGTAATAATTCTGCTTCGTTGCCATCAGTGTATTGATATTCGTTTCCGTGTTCAGCCATTAAATAAGCCAATTCAAATTTTAAACCTCTTATGGGTTTGTATCCTATGTTAAAATAGTATTCTATGGAATTATCACGTAAATAATGACTTAAATTATATTGGTTTGATTCGAAACTTGTAGCAGGGACACGATGTTTATAAACTATAGGATTTGTTTTGGTATATTCGAATGTTAAATAAGTATTTTTTACCGGCCAGTTGGACAGTTTACCTCCCAGTTTATTTCCAATGAAATTCTGTCTCTCATCATTATTTATGCGGGTAACCGAAAAATCATCTATAAATATGGAGCCGTAAAGATGCAGGTATTTGATCATACGAAAACTAAAATCGCCAAACATTTGTGAATTTTGGTTATCGACACCATGATTTATAGTATGATCAGCTGATTTATAAAACAGAAAGGGAATTAAATAAACAATTTGTGGATTTACATCGGAGTACACGATAGAATTACCGAGCGAAAAGTAGAAATTTTTAAATGGCTTAAAAGTATAAATATTGGCTGCAATGTATTTATCGCGATAAACGCCTCGCCAATCGCCATTTGATGTATAATATGAACGGCTGCTGTCGATGACTTCAGAAACCAACCATCCGTGAAAATAATTAAAATCGAGCCACTTAACCGGACTCAGGTGTAGTTTGATCATACCAAAAGAAGGTGTGCGACCGGAGAAAATACTGGCTCCATTATAATTGTTTCCCCATTGTATGTGATCTTTTACCAGCCCAATTGAGCCCCAGTTCCAGGCATAAGTTATTCCTCCTCGCATTTCGCTGTAATCACCGCCTTTGCGGCCTCCTTCGTTGACTTTATAGTTTCCTCCTTCTTGTTGAGTGAAATATGTTGGTTGTGATAAAATTTGTGTCTGGTAATTATCTCTCAGATTAACATAAACAGCCCAGTTTTTACTGATAGTTCCGTAAGCTTCGGCTCCACCCCAGGTGTGCCGTACCTGATCATTCTGATTGCTATAATAACGAATACCCCATATTGGTTTTAATGAGAAAGTAAATAAGGAATCTTTATAAAATAATCCCAAGGGATGAATTCCGGTATTAAAATGGGAGGTATCATTAAATATATTGATTTTAGCTGATTCGGAGTAAGGGTTATAGTCCAGCTTTTTGTGCAGAGCATAAACTTTCAGGTAATACTCAAGTTCTTTAATTTGTCTTTTGGAGAGATGTTCCTGTTTTTTTTCGGCTAAAATCAATTGTTCTGAAATGAACGTTCTGGAGTAAGGTTTGGCGATGGTATTTATTTCTATGATCTTATCGTTGGCAAGTTCATCAATAAAATCATAAATAGCTTCGTGATTAAAATGAACTGGAATATTTTGAGCATTACTATTTATAACCGGAGTTAGTATTAAAAAAAGAATGAGTAAGTTTTTATGCTGCAATTGGGGTAATATGGTATAAAACAATTCCCTTTTAAACATTGTGTAATTATATTTTTACAAATATACACATTTTTGTAAAAGCAGAAAAACAGGAATGTTTTTCTGTTGACTGCTGAACCTCCTGAGGTTTAGCTACCTTTGGTATGCCGATCAAGCTGCATACTGCCTGCCTAAGGCATGGCTGTTTCTTCTCTTCACCTTTTCTCCCCCTCTCTCTTTTTCTCCTTCTCTCCCTCACCTTTTCACTTCTTCACTCTTTCTCCTTTTGTCTTTAATAATTCTTTTTCAGTTTTTCGTTTTATCATTTAGCAAAATCACAAAAACAGAATCAGATTCCTAAATTGTAAGAAATATAATTAATGGTTTATTTTATCGTTGGCAAGTTTATCGATAAAATCATAAATAGTTGAATGAGAATGGTGAACAGGAATATCTTGGGCATATATATTTAACAATGGAATAATGACAAATAAAAAAGTGAATGTTTTTTACATGTCTAATAAGTTAGTTTAAATTTTTCTCATACATCATCGGTTTTCGGGTATTTATTTTTTACCGCAAAGTACCACAAAGGATAACACGGAGAGTATCACTTAAAATTAATATAAGCGTGGAATGTTATTTATTTGTTTTATAACTGTTTCGAAATCTAACCCCACAATTTCAAGATACCATTTTAGCGAATTATAACGGGGTTTATTTTCTTCGTAAACAGTTTCAAGTGCTTTTTCGCGCGAGATCATTCCTTCACGGATCTGGTTGCTACGGAAAGTGTCGTTTTCGCTAAATCCTGCCACAAGAGTATAAATATAATTGTAAAATGATGCGGTACCATCACCAATACGCCATGTCGATTCGGTATCAACAGCTTTTTCCCAATCATAATTATTAATTATAGTATCTTCAATAATTTTTTTGTTCCATTGTACATAGTCAAACAGATGGTAATAATTTGCCTTGGGTGTCATATAGCGAGAAGCAAACGAACCCAGCGAATCGAAGATTGATTGATTGATATATCCGGGGCTTTGTAACAGGTTTTTACCTACAACTCCAAAAAGTTTTAAATGATTTTTAATAGATAATGAGTAAATTCGTTTTTTATCGAACCGGGGTTTAAGGCCTGCAAATCCTGTTTTGAAATTGGTATTTTCCAGATTATTAATTCCCCAAATTTCCAGGTCAATACCCAGTTGTTTCTTTATTTTATGGGCGTAATAAAAAAAGAATTTATCACCTGCCATAAATAGGGGTATCATTCCCAATTCCGGATTTTTTAGCCAGGCTTGTATGTTTTTACGTATATTTTCTCTTTTCCAATGAATATCGGCAGCTACAATAATATTTTCTATCCCCAATTTTCCGCATATTCGTGCTATGTTTCTTCGGGCAAGGTCGGTTACCATACCCCAATCGTAGGTATAAGCTATGGGGTTCAAACCTAATTCTTGTTTTGCTACATGTAAAACATAGGTGCTGTCACGTCCGCCACTGAAAGGAATTAAAACATCGGACGAGCCGTTGTTCTTTTGGTATGGTTCAACCAGTTTTCGTAATTCATCAATAGGTTTAGGCTGGTTTTTCTTTTTATAGTTTTTACAATAATTACATTCCCCGTGCTCATCGTATTGAATAAAGGGAAAGGTTTCCGGTAAAAGGCATTTAGTGCAACGTTTAAGGGTTTTGATTTTATCGATAGGATATTGCAACAGAACTTTTTCTTTCTTTGCCTGTGGATTTAAATGGATATAGTTTAGGTCAATAACTGTTGATAATTGCTCCTTTTCAGACTTTACAGAATGTATGTGTATAGGAGATTTTTGTTGATTTATATTTTCTGTTTTCGATGTATATGTTTCGAGTAAGGAAAAATGCTTAATATTAAAATAACCCAAATCAATGATCATTCCCCGGTTTGCCTTTATTTGTTGCAGCTCATACTTTCCTATATCTGAAAGATTAACCTTTTTTGCAAATTCACTAAGCATGTAACGTTCCGATGCAAAAAATACTATATCCTTCTGGTTGTGAAGGGTATATAACGAACCGTTGTTCGTAGCTAAAACAAATTTATTAATATCGTCGAAAATCATTGCAGTTGAAACAGTTCCGAATATTTCGTTTATGGAAACCGAAACCGATTCTTCAAGTGATTTGTTTTGTTGAATATGGTAACGTATTAAGGATAATAAAACTTCGGTGTCAATTTCGTAATTTCGGTTGATTTCAGGATGTTTTTCCCAAAGCTCATTTACATTGACTACAATACCATTGTGTACGGCAATAATGCCATCTTTGATTACAGGTTGGTTATTTTCATCGTTTAATTGTGTACCATTGGTTACCAGGCGTGCATGGCCAAAAACGTACCGGGCTATGAAGTTATGATGAAAAGCGGCATGTAATTTTTCTTGAAGAATTTTTTCCTTAAATAATCCGGTTACGGGTACAGGGCCTTTGATCACTTCCAATGCTTTTTTTTCCTGATTAAAAAAGCATAAGCCTGAAGAATCTTTCCCTCTACTTTCTGAAAGCTGTGCCAGAGTTTTAAATGATTTATTTAAAAAATTGGTGCTGTATTGGGATTCTTCACTTGCTATAACTCCGAAAATTCCGCACATTCTTCTACTTAATTATTTTAAATTTAACAATTACCCACTTAATAATGTTTTTGCTTTTAATAAGAATATAGTTAAGCATCCATTTAATTCCAAAGTCAAAAAAAGTATCAGGATGTGCATTAAGCATTATTTTATTAGGTAGTTTATTGTTTTTTAGCAATTCTATTAAGTGGTTAGTATTTTTAATAGGAATATTAAAGCGAGATTCTATTTTATCGCGCACACTGGTTGATGTTTTATTCCAGCCCATTCCATTATCAGAGATATAAAAAACTTCATTGTAATCAATATCATGTT
>DAOVYZ010000266.1 GCA_030635365.1 Bacteroidales bacterium | reverse complement strand
ATTAATATCTTTTTTTCAAAGAACATCCTTAAAGCTGTTTTCTTTCATAAGCTGTGTAGTTTCTTCTCCAAAAGCTTCATTTATTTCAAAATATATTTTTCCTCCTGTATTTAAATGTTTCAGTGCAAAAAGCGTTATAGCTTTATAAAATAATAAAGGATTATTATCAGGAACAAATAAAGCTAAATCTGGTTCATAATCAATAACATTCTTATTTATTAAAGCTTTTTCTTTTTCAGTTATATAAGGAGGGTTACTTACAATAACATCAAATTTCGTATCTAATTTACCAGGAGCATTTAGAATGTCAAATTGAAGGGTTTGAATATCTGCATTATTTAGTTCACTGTTATGTTTAGTAATTAAAAGAGCCTTTTTTGAAATATCTGAAGCATACACATTTGCATTTGTGAGATTTTTTGCCAGTGAAATGGCAATACAGCCACTACCTGATCCTATATCTAGTATTTTTATATTTTTGTTTTTATTTTCTTCAATAACCCAATCTACTAATTCTTCGGTTTCTTGCCTTGGAATAAGTACATCTTTTGTTACCTTAAATTTTAAATCAAAAAAGTATGTTTCTCCAAGTATATATTGGATGGGCTTATTTGTTTTTAGTTCATTAATAGTGTCATATATTTTTTTAAACAATTCATTTGGGATTTCCTTATTTTGGGAAATTTGAAGTTCCGTTTTGGAATAATTAAGAAAGTATTCGAAAATAATGTAAATTAAACCTGAGATTTCAGTATCAGGATATTGATTCTTTAATTCGTTTTTTATGAATGAAATTGTTTTCTTTATGGTGTAATTTGTTGCCATTGCTCAAATTTAAATAATTTGTATGACCAATAGAACTCTTCATGAGAAATATATACAACGATGCATTGATTTAGCTCGATTAGGCCTTGGCAATACTGCTCCAAATCCAATGGTGGGTTCGGTTATTGTTTATAATAACAAAATTATTGGAGAGGGTTATCATCGAAAGATAGGTGAGCCTCATGCAGAGGTAAATGCAATTAATTCAGTTAAAGATAAAAGGCGGTTAAAAAAATCTACTTTATATGTTAATCTTGAACCATGCGCTCACTATGGTAAGACTCCTCCATGTGCAAATTTAATTGTGGAGCAGGGAATTTCAAATGTTATTGTTGGATCGGTGGATACTGCAGCGCATGTCTCGGGGAGAGGAATAAAAATTTTAGAAGATGCAGGATGCAATGTGACTATTGGTATTCTTGAGAATGAATGCAGGGACTTGAATAAACGATTTTTTACATTTCATGAAAAAAGGCGCCCTTATATTATATTAAAATGGGCTCAAACAAAAGATGGCTTCATTGATATAAAGAGAGGAGCAAAACATACGGTTGAACCCGCATGGATAACCAATGAATATGCAAAAACATTAGTTCATAAGTGGAGGGCAGAAGAACAGGCAATATTAATAGGTACGAACACAGCTTTAGTAGATAATCCGTTACTAACAACAAGAAACTGGGAAGGGAAAAACTCTGTTCGAATTGTGTTTGATAGAACTTTTAAGTTACCATCCAATTTAAATATCTTTAATCAGGATTCTGAAACTATTGTAATTGCTGACTATGCTGCTAAGAATTTGAATACAAATGTGTACAATAAAAATATTGGTATCATATTTGTAAACTATCAAAAAGGATTCTTTAATCAATTCTTTGACATTTTAGTTAATAGAAATATTCAATCAATGATCGTTGAGGGAGGTGAGAAAGTATTGAACTCGTTCATTGAAAACAATTTTTGGGATGAAGCCAGGATATTTTATGGGAATAAAGAGTTTAAGGATGGTATTAAAGCTCCAAAAATTGAAATAAAAGAATTAATTAATGAATCGTTAGGAAACAGTAAATTGACGTTAGTCAAAAATTAGCATGGTTTTAATCAATATTTTAGATTCATTGGCCATAAAATTTCTATTTAATTAAAACCTTTTGTAAATTTGATATGATTAATTCATTCAAATAAGTTAAAATCAAACATTAGCAAAATATTAAAACTCAAATACAATGGGAAAATACAAATTCAAAAAAGCTTTATTTTTTACCCCTATGGTTCTTATTTTAATTTCATTTATAGAATGTAGTCCAAAATTATATACTACGGGTAAAGATTTTGTTGCATCCGGAAATTATGATGATGCAATTGCACAGTTTACAAAACTAATTGATGAAGACCCTGAATACACTGAAGGGTACCTTGCCAGAGCTGATGCTTATGAAAAGTCGGGTAACAAAAAAGAAGCAGCACAAGATTATAAAAGAGCAACTGTTTTCGAAACAAAGGATGAAAACATATTTTATAATGCCGGAAGATTATATTATGAGCTTGAAAAATATGAAGAAGCAATTCCAATGCTTTCAACAGTTTTATCATTAGATAAAAAGAATATAAAAGCGTACAAATTGAAAATGGAGTCATATATTGCTTTAGAGAAATATGATAAAGCATTAAATGAAAGCAATGAATTGGTAAAATTGCAGGAAACAGCTGGAAATTACTCTTCGCGAGGCTATATAAATAATAAACTGGAAAATTATAATCAGGCAGAGACTGATTATAGGAAATCATTAGAAAAAGCTTCAAATGTTTTGGAAACATATGTTGCTTTAGGAAATGTTCTTTACAAAGCAAAAAAATATGGCCAGTCTTTAGTAGTTTGTAATCAGGCGTTAGGGATTGACTCTAAATGTAAAGAAGCATTATGGACAAGAAGCAAGATATATAAAGAGAAGATTGATTATCCAAGTGCTATAAATGACCTTTCAAAAATGATTATCTTTTCTCCGGATGATATAGGTGCATTCTTTGCAAGGGGTATATACTATCAGGAATTTAATCAGCATCAGAGTGCAATTAATGACTTTAGCAAAGTAATTTCTGAAGATTCAAAAAATGTAGCTGCATATTTTCACCGTGCTAAATCAAACGAAGAAATAACTCAGTATGAAAAAGCAATATCAGATTATAAAAAATATGCAGAACTATCTGATAAAAGTGATGAAGCAAAAGAAAGGCTTAAAATTGTCACGGAACGATTATTTGAATTAAATCGCGAAAGCACTAAACCAAATCTAACATTTATTGAGCCTGCAGACAGGAATAATAATTCGATAAATGTTATTGAAGATGCAATTGAGGTTACTTTGAAAGGTAAAATTATGGATCAAAGTGGTATTCAGTATGCAAAAATAGATGGAGTTGATGTTACATTTAACGAAGAGGGGGAGGACAATGAATTTACTGTTACATTAGATGTAAAAGATAAGAATACAATTTCAATTGCTATAGCTGATGTTTATAATAATGTATTGGCATCAACTTATACTCTTGTAAGAACAGAAATAAATCCACCGGAAGTTTCTTTACTTGCGCCTTACGCATCATCTTCAGGTGAAATATATTTAAGTGTTGATAGCCGTAAATTGTATGTGGAAGGAAAAGTGACAGATGAGAATAAAATTAAGAGTATTATCATTAATGATATGACAGCCAGCTATTCGGTTGATGCAAATAACCCGGAGTTTTTTGCTACAATTGATATTGCTAATAAAAATAAATTTGTTGTTAAAGCAGAAGATATTTATGGTAATGTTGTAGAGAAAGAGTTTAAACTAAATCGTGAAGCCCTTGATATATCTCAGGAAAACCCAATGGGTAAAACATGGGTTATTTTTATTGAAAATTCCGATTATGAAACTTTTGCCAGTTTGGAAGGCCCGGTTAAGGATGTAAGTATGATGAAAGCAGCATTAGCAAATTATAAAATACATAATGTTCTTCACAAGCAAAATATGGCAAAAGCAGAAATGGAAAGATTCTTTGCTATTGAGCTTAGAGATTTGGTTAGAAGTAATCAGGTTAAATACATGCAGGCTCAGGAAACAAGGCGTGTAAATTTTATTAAGGATATCGGATACTGGGTACCAACAGATGCAACACGTGATGATGAGTTTACATATTTTAATATTAGTACATTGAAAGCAGCATTACAGTCCTATGCCACGTTTGTTACCCATACATTGGTAATAACAGATGCATGTGAATCTGGCCCTACATTTTACCAGGCAATGCGGTCAGGGATACAAGATAGGGATTGTGGTAACTGGGAAGCTACCAAATTTAAATCATCTCAGGTATTTTCATCTGCAGGATATGAGCTTGCAGTAGATAATTCTCAGTTTACAAGAACATTTGCTAATACATTAAGAAATAATCCAAATGCTTGTTTGCCTATTGAGAATGTTGTTTCAAAGGTAACAGTTGCCGTTGCCAAAGGTGGTATGCAGAAACCTCAATTTGGTAAAATCGATGGATTACAAGATGAAGGAGGGACATTTTTCTTTATTGCAAAAGATAGATAATAAAAAAATAAAATATGGTTTTTATACATAATCCGAAAACTAGAAAAGTTATTCGCAGGTTTACGCGAATAACTTTTTTTTATGCGGTAATAATGCTTATGGCATTAAAACTTTCTGCACAAACATATTATTTTGATTATTATGGCGTTAAAGAAGGACTTTCACAATCGAAGGTATATGGAATTGTACAAGACAATAAGGGATATGTTTGGTTATCAACCGAAAGTGGAATTTCAAAATTTGATGGTGTTAATTTTATAAACTTTACTTCTGAAAATGGTTTAGCAGAGGGTGGTATAAAGACGATGCTTAAAGATACTAAAGGAAACATCTGGTTAGGGCATAAAACGGGAAGTATTACATTTTATAATGGGGAATCGTTTATTATTCATCCAATAACAGAAGTGTTAAATGTAGAAATAACTTCATTGTTGATTAGTAATGATAGTATACTTTGGATAAGTACGTTAGGTGATGGGCTAATCAGGTTAGATAATCCTTACGAATTTGATCCGGAGAAGGTGAAGTATGAACAATTTAAGGGCAGAAGATTAGGTGATAGAGTCTTTTATGGAACAATTGCTCTTGGAGGATCAATATTTTTCATAACTGAAGCAGGAATAAAAAAATACAATGCTGGGGAAAATTCTTTTGAGAATTTCAGTTTAGCAGGGCTCACAACTTATTGGCAGATAACGGCAATGCATGAAGATAAAACCGGCGATTTATGGTTCGGTACTTTTAATGGGGGATTATATAAATATGATAATGAAACCGGAGAATTTACAATATATGATGCCAGGGATGGTTTAGCTGATAATTGGATCAGTAAAATATCTGAGGATAAAGCTGGAAATATATGGGTAGGAACATGGGGGGGTGGAATTACTAAATTTACAAAGGAAGGCTTTAAGACTTTTAATGCCTCAAATGGCCTATTAGATCTTAAAATATGGTCTATTTTAGAAGATGTAGAAGGAAATATTTTAATTGGGACTAATGAGCATGGATTAGCAATTTTTAAAGGGGAGAAATTTATAACATTTGATAAGGGTGATGGATTAAGTGATCAAAATGTATGGGCAATACTGCAAGATAAGGGTGGAAAATATT
>DAOVYZ010000090.1 GCA_030635365.1 Bacteroidales bacterium | reverse complement strand
TTGATTTCTTTCCGCATCAATTAATACATAATATTCACCTAATACGGTATTGCTTTCTACATTTTGAGATGTAATTCTCCTTAATACAAACATGTCTTTATATATTTATAGATTTATAATTGCGAATATACGAAAAAATATCTAACTTGCATTAAATTTAAAAACAGAAATTATGTCAGATGGTAAATTTCTAACTAAGGAAACAAAAGCATTTTTAAGTGATGTTCTCAGTGATGAAATTAAATTCAAAGGATTTCTAAGGATTATAAAAAGGCAAGTCATTAATATTGCCTTAAACATGGTAAATAAATACGGTGACAAATATATCCCGGATAAATTCGATCCACAGATTAATAAAATAGCTGTGCTATGTGGGCAAGGAGAATGGACAGAAGCCGCTGCAATCGTTGGTAAAATTGCAGATGGTGAAATTGATTTACCTGGAGATAAAAATTTAAAAACAAAAATGCTTATTAATGGTACAATGTTTTTAGCGAGTCTCATTGAAAATTGGATTGATAAAAAAAGAAATAAATAACTAATTTCTGTTTTTTTAGTTTTAGTTTAGGTTTACCCCACTTTTTCATATAACAATAGGAACAATCATGATAACATTCTCCTTTAATTGTATTCCATGTATGCGTTATCCATTCGTACATATTCCCGTTTGATTTATTTAATCCCATTTTGTAAGTTTTAAAAATTCATTCTTATATCCGGTAAATAAATATCAATCTTTTTGCTTGGGTAATCAATATTGACATAACCTAAAAGTATATTGTAACCAATAGGCCAGCCAGTATTTAACTTTCCATTTATAAATAGCTGAAAGTTTTTAGATTTCATTTTTCTTTGATCGACATTCATGACATTATTTTTTTAATAGTTCTGGATTTTCGTGAATATTGCCGACAACTTCAATCCCTGTTTTTGCTATATTTCTTTTTCTTATCATTTCTGACAATAGAATAGAGGGATTATTATATTTTAAATCACATACAATAAAAGCACCATTTTTGAATTTAACTCTATATAAAAAATGTCCAAATCCTATAGTATCACCTTCGTAAATCTCTTTCCCGTTTTTATCTTTTAATCCGGTGAATTGCATAATCGTTGCATCATTATCATCAAGCCATACATCGAAACATTCTTTTATTTGTTTCCATTGTTGCATTTCTTTTTTGCCAATTCTACCAATAGTAGAATATCCGAATACTCTAAATTTAATTTCTCTCATGACATTATTTTTTTCTGTTCTTCCTCTGACATTTTCGAAAGTATTAAGCCTCTTTCTTTTCTAAATTGAATACAGGCTTTTATAATAGTCTGGCCGTTAAACTTGCCGTAGAAAATACCGTAATTGCCTTTTTTCATCTTACGAAACAAAAGATTGAATTCGACTATATTAAGCATGTAGCATTCTTCCAGTATAGTAGTTGCTGTTGAAATTGCCTGTTGTTCGGTTATCTCAAAATTCATATACATTGATAAACTTATAAGCCATGTTTGAATCCATGCAACGATAGCCCGTTCTCCGTAAACCTGAGAAAGTTCACGTAGTTTTATTTTAAGCGATTTTAAGGCAGTTTGAATCTCTTTGTATTCCATGTACCTTTCTGAGCATGAATCAAGATTAAACTGTATTGCAAATTGCTCTGCTGTAGGAATTGCCCTTAACATATCACTGGCTCTCTTCCCTAAGTGTTCTGACTGTTGATTCAATTGTGCGTTTCGTGGAATCGCTTTCAAAGCCTTTGTTGTTAAATTTCCTATTCTTTTCATCACTATTTTTTTGCCATCGTTGTAAACGTCTTTTAGTATCCCAGGTTCTTTCTAATTGCTGCCTGATTTTAGTTTTTGATTTATTAGGTTCTGACCAGTAATCATAGAATTCTCTTATTATATCTTTTCCAAATTCTTTAACAAATGGAGTTAGTAAGTTATAGAAATCTTTTTGATATTTAATAATATTTTCATTGTTATTTACATTCTCATTAACATTGTTATTAGCTTCATTTTTGCTTATAGTTTGCTTATCTTTTGCTTTAATTTTGGGTTTGATTCCATTCATAAAACGCTTATTATTAGCGTCTAATTGAGGTTTAATTAAAATAAATATTGTTTTTGGTATACCGGTTAATTGTATCTCTTTAAAGTTTAATGAGTATTCAGAAATTGCAGTAAATAAAAGCAATCTGTCTTTGTCTGGAAGTTCGCTTATAGCTTCAAAGAAACTCCTATAAAATATAAAACTATCTCTTTCTTTTGCCATGATTAACCTTTTAAAAAGTTAGGTAAATCATACATCTTAAAACAATCATTAAATACATCACATTCCAATGGTGCAACAATCATTTCAATTTGTGAAATTAAATTAGGTTCGAAATCTTTACCTTTTTTGTGAGATATTATAGGTTTTATAAATACATCTTTTTTTGTACATTTAAACAATGAATATGTACGTTCTCTTTCGTCATAGCTTATCCCGTAATCATATCCAGAAACTTCTATTTCGGCAATTAAATTAACATCTACCTTTTTTAGATATTCACAACTATAACATCTTGGATTATTGATAGGATTCAATGGACATAAATCCTCATGTTTAACTGCAAAATGTTTGCGCTTGTAGTATTTTCTACAATATTCGCATTCGTAAATTGTTGTTTTAATCTCTTTCATAGCGCACACTATTAAACGACAAAAGCCCTACCGGGTGCGATAATCAAAATGAGTTTTGATTCCGGTAGAGCAATTGTCTATGTTTTGAAATTATATTTAACTGAATTACCCATTTTGAATTTATCGCTACGCTAAATTACAAATAATTATTTTAAATTACAAATTAAAGCTCGTGATTAATAATATACTCAGAATATTGTTTTGCTATGGCTTTTGCGATTCCCAGATACGTTTTTGATCTTAATTTTGCTCGTTCAGGTCCAGGTGCCATTTTCCAAATCTTCTGTTCTCTGCCTTTTACTATTTCAGTCGGTTGTAGTTTTGGTAATCCTTTTAGCCATAGACAGGTTGCTTTTGTTTCTCCGTGTCCGAATTGCCAAGGTTGAATAATCTGATCTGGCTTACGATATTTAGTTGACATTATTCCAATTGGATTTTCTACTGCTATTCTTGGGATAGGTGCATTAATTAAAGCCATGAAAAAATTAATACTTTTCTGTTGTCTACCGTCTACTATTTTTTGTTGAAACCATCTTGCACCGCTAACAGCTAAATTAGTACACGGAGGAAAAGCTATCATTATATCCCATCTTTTATGAAGTTGATTCAATATATCGTCTTTTATATGCCATTCCGGGTGGTTACCTGAACAAGACAATATATCACAACTATAAGCAATATGCCCTAACTTTCTAAATTCCTTTGTCACTGCCTGACTTTCCTCACAAGCTACTAATATCCTCAATTTTCTCATAATTCAAAATTATAGCGCGCGTTAAACTCATGCAACACATTTGGATATTCTTTTTTAATGAACTGCCTGAGTGTTGGCTTTTTCTCCTGGAACATTGAAAGCTGAGATACAACACTGTATAAACTGATAGTGTTTTCTCCGTGTTTGCGTGAACCGGATACTTGAATTATGCCCTCATTATATAAGTCAGAAAGCCTTTTTTGAATTCCATGATCTCCGATACCTAATCTTAGGCCTAAATAGAAACGGCTGTGGTTTGGATTATCTATTAGCAATCTCACTATTTGCGCTTTCTGCGTGTTGAATTTCTTTTGATTGTTTGGATTTGTGTATGCAGTAATGCTGTTCTGATTGTTCATGATGTTTAGTTTATTTCTGTTACATTAATTTCAACTCGCTGCTTGTTTTTTGCTTTTCGTGATGAAATTGTGATTTTATTTATAATCTTCCAGTTATCATCCTGAAATATAATATCTTCTATTAATTTAACCATTGCAGCGCAGTTTGTGACATCCAAGGGCGCGCCTTTAAAGTAAAATACATAATCCACCTCATATTGTTTATCTTTGCTAAAAACATGCTTAAATTGGCTTTTAATTAACCAGTGATAATTATCTTTTATCTCTTTTCGTTTACTCCAATGCGTGCCGGAGTACCAAAGGTTAAGGCTTATTTTTGGTAAATCTTTTAATATAAGCTGCATGAAGTTGTTTTAAATATACTAAGTATTGTTTTTTGTCACCTAATTTAATATGCTCCTCCCTAGTTAATGCCATTAGATTTTCGATATTGTCAGAACGCTTTGAACCACCCATACCCCTTGATTCAATATGGTGAATATCGTTAGCCCTGTTTCCAGATATTTCACTTACACAATTATGCCAGCCAGAGATAGGATCATAATCAACATTAAAAAAATCAAAATATATTCTAGTATGCTTTTTCATTGTCGAGTAGTTTGTCTATTGATTGTGCCATTATATCTTTTTTATTTGTTCCATAAATTGCCTGCGCCATTCTATTTGGTCATAAAGCAATTCATTTTCATTTTTTTCAATCTTGTAAATGCCGTAATAGCATGTATTTATTTTAATATCAAAAATAGTTGTTACTTTATCAATACTAAATCTTAACATCCTAAAGGCATACCACATAACTAAATTTCTAAAAAACACTTGATTTGGTTTTCTTGATTTACTATTGAATCGTTCTACCCCACAAATCAATGCAGCAATTCTTTTTGATTCCAGTAAATTAGAATCAGGATCGTTATAAAGTGTTAACTTATCCCATAATTGTCTTGCCTGTCTACCATTTATTTTGGATGAATAAGATATATCTATTTTTAATTCATTTTTCGCAGTATCAAAAGAATAATCAATTATTCCTATTCCGGGCATATCATGAAAAACTGGTTGAATATCTGTTTTGTGTATTGTCATAACTTTATCAATAACTATTTTTAAAGGTACTAAAATAAATTGACTTATTATAATAGTTTTAGGAATTAAAATCAGCCAATTCGACAACTCCCATACATCGCAAATAAGGCAATCGAATATACCTGAATGGCTGTAATGTTTCTACTTTGAAAAACTCATCCATTTTAATATCAACCAAGAAACGGCATAAACTGTTAACCATTTTAAAGCTATCACTGTCGAAAATAATCTTACCGCTTTGTTTATTAACTATGTGCCAGCTTTGTTTCATTTTATGCTTTTAATTAAATTAAGAACTGTTTGGGCATTAATTTTAGTTCTATTATCAGTCCATATCATCCATGGATGTTTTTCTACAGTGCATCCATGTGATTCATTCTCTTTGCCATAAATACAAATAGGACAACCATTGCACCAATCATCATATTCTCTATTCTCTATGTATTTTTCACACAGTCCACAAGATGACAAAACTTTACTCAATTCTGGTATTTCTTTTATTAGCTCATGAAAATCTAATTCACCATTATTCTTAACTATCCATTCCCATTTCAAAATAGATAATTCTATTGCTTTTTTCTTTGTTAGTTTCATCGTTTAAATTTATTTCTGATTATTGTTGGCAAATTTTTAACCTTCCACCAGAATTCACGCCTTTTTATTCTACGTTTTTATTTTCTGATACTTTCCATTTGATTCAAATATTTATCAAATTCTCTAATTGATGTTGATGCATAAATGGCTGCTTTCGCAAATGCTCTTATTGAATAGTCCATGTGCCTGATTGCATCTCTGTTTATTTTTTCTTGTTCTTTCATCGTTGATATTCATTTATAAAGTCTATAAAATATTTTTCGTCTTTAGTCAATAGAAGTATATCCATTGATTGTTTAGCGTGATCCTTGATTGAATCCATATAGTAAGTCATTTCTTTAGTATCGTTATCAGGAGTGTGTCTTGAAATGATATTAATAATATCTGCCAATTCATCGAAGTAGTGATAATTGTTTATCTGGATCTTGACAGTTTCCCATAAACTTGGAATGATTGTTTTAACTATCTGTTCATCTGATTTAGGCAGGAAATTAGCCCGATATAATAAATGCATTTGCTCTTTTGGGTTGCCGGTTTCTTTTTCGATGCAAGTCAGCCATACCCAATATAAAGCATTCTGCTGTAATGTTCGCTTTTGAGTTACTTTCTTTAAATCAGCAGTTGCTTCTTGGTCGAGTAGCTTTTTAAAGTATTCGATTGCGGATTGACGTTTGTAAGTGTTCTTTTTTAGATTGTACCTACTCATGAGTGATAATCATAAAGGTTATAAGTTTCAATTTCCTTTTTAACGAGTGAAATAATCAATTCAAATCGTTCCCTCATTTGGCTGTGCATTTCTAAATCAGGATAAACCCGAATTATGAAAGGTTTCAAACTTGGATGATAAGACATAAAGTCGCAATAATCTTTACCGGTTACCATTAATTGCCCTTGAACTTGCCAACGGTAAACGCTTGGTAATTTGTTGGCTTTGATATATCCCCAGTGAGTTTTTTTCTTAGGGCATTTAATTTCCAGGATTCCATCACCTTCAATTAATCTATCAGGTGAAACACCTACCCATTCATGTAGTGGATCTGATTCATCGGGAATACAAAAACCAACTTCTGAAACTTCAATACCTAAAACATTCTCATATTCTTTTGCTCCATATGGTTCCAGTTCAATACCTCTTTCCATATCTGTATTAGAATAGGTTTCTTCAATCTCCTTAGAAACGATTTCAGCAGCGATTTCCTCGATTAACTCTTTAAAGCCTTTGGTTGATTCCCCTGACATAGCAACAGCGAATTTAGAGGCCGTTATACGCCCCATACGATGTTCAAACCATGCTTCGCTTCCTTGTGGTACGTTGATAGTAATCATTTCAGTAATTCTTTATCTTTTAGAACCATCCAATCAATCATACATTGAGCTTCCGCATACATTTGCTCAATTTCGATTTTACCTGAAACAACCAAATCTTTTGCATAGGCCATAGCAAAACCGGAATATTTATTTTGTTCTCGTTGCTGTGCTCGTCCTTGATTTGAAAAACCTTGATTAGCCATGATTGGTTTTATCTTATCCCAACTTTTATTATTTTGGCCCATCTGTTTTTCAATATCAAATTCAGTTTCTTGACCAACTACAAATTTAGTCTGTTCTTTTTTCTTACTGGAATAAAAACCAGAATCACCTTCGCCATAAGTGATTTTATGAAGATACAATACACCAAATTTAGTTGTATATTCCTTTTTGAATTCTACTGAAATGATTTTTGCTTTCATTATTTATAAAGTTTAATTAATTCCTCTAATTCTACTATTTCCTGCATATTAAAAATAGTCAGATCAACTTCAAACTGCAATTGACAGCTTTCAATATCTATACTGTCAAAATCTCCTATCCAATAAACAGCAGCTTTAATAGTAGCTGTACAACTTTCAAATTCAAACCAGGTATCTTCGGTGATTGAATCGCAACCAGTATTTTCAATGTGATCTATAATTTTACGGGTTAAAAGTTCGATGCGGTATTTTGGTAAATCTGTCATTTTGTTTTGTTTATAAATTCCTTAAATGATCCATTAGGAGCAAATTTTAAACTATACAAACCATATGAAATATCATTAGAATGTACTGTAAATCCACCAATGCTTATGCAAACACTTAAAATTATTCGTTTAAAGAAATCACCATAATATTCTTCATCTATTATCTCTTTCTCGAACAGGCAAAAAAGATTTCTAGTTCTTTTTTCTATAATTACATAAACTATTGAATTATCATCGGTTAATCCCTTTTTGAGTTGATAATTATAAATATCATCGGTTAATTCATATTCGCCTAATGGCAATCTTAATAAATCTCGTGCTTTCATTTGTTTCGTTTTAATTATACTCAAAGATAACCCCATTAATCCGGCCATTATGTGTTAGAAAACATGTTTGATAAATATTTTTAATGCTACAAAACATGCGAATTATCTTTTTCATCAATCTCAATATAATATTCAATCTTATCGGGCCGGTTAATTCTTTCACGAATCCTAAATAAAATAAACAGGCCCCAGGTAATAAAAGCAGATACAGTTAGAATGCATCCGCCAATAATTAAGTATTCCATATATTTTGATTAATATTCAAAATTAATCTCTAATTCAGTTGGATTTCTAATTAAATCATCTATACCACAAAATCCATTACAATCAGTAAGTGGTTTAGGCTCTCGTCCTTTCATTATTGATATATCTTTAATATGTGGATAATCAGGATGTGGTTTTAAAAATACACATTGTAATGATTTATTACCTGTTTGTTCCACAAGTAATTTTGCTTCTTTGCTTTGATCTTTAAGCATTGTTACTGGTTTGCCTTTTTTATTTGTCAAATAATGTTCTTTACTGGCCATCCTATCAAACTTAGGTAAGAATTCTCTTTCCATTTTTTGCCAATATCCAATTCCTCCCTGAATGCAACCAGTTTTAAAACAATTATTATTTAAGAATCCATAATTATAAGTGATTGGAATTTTTATTCCTGCTTCATTTAAAATATTAATTGCATCTTTTTTTGAATATCCCATCATTAATAATGGATAAATAGGATTGCTTTTAGGATAATTTAAAGTCAATCCTTTTGCTCTTTTGGGTTCTCCTGCATCAAATCCAAATACTTGATATGAATAATCATTCTTTTTTTCCCATAATTGTCTTAAATCTCTTTTAAGAACACTAGAGCAAATTGCTCCTGAAGCAACATTTAAACTTAAATAATGATTCCAAACATCGTCAATAGAATTAAAAATAATTATACCTTTTCTTGTATTTATTTGCTTTCCTATAATAGTAATAGTTTCAATATTTATCCCATACCATTTTTCACAATCATTTTTAAATCTATAAGTATCATCATCTTCATTATAAGTATCCATAAAAATAACTCTGCAATTCTCTTTACCAAATAATTCTATTGCTAATTTACATGCGATTGCAGAAGTTACACCTCCGCTAAACCAGCATATTATTTTAGATACATAATTTATTAATTCCATATATTTTGATTTAAGTTAGAAAAAAAGGGGCAGCGTTACGAAATTATTTACCTTCACTATTTACGAGTAATCAATACCTCTGTATTTGATTAAGAATGTGTACTGCTGCCCCTAATGTGGAGATAATAGGAGTCGAACCTATCTTTAATATCTACCCTAATGATATTGAACGTTGTATAGATCAGAGTTTCAATTAAAGCTACCCAGTTTTATTCATGCCGTCACATAATTTTACTTTGTAGTATCCCATATATTTTAAAAAGTCTGACTTGCCAAATAAGTGTGCCTAATTCATCAGAATAAATTCTCGTTGGCGCTTATACTTGTTCAGTTCATCAGACTTTCAATATTTTAAAGAACTATCTCTGTTTTTATTATTTTGTTGTTCGGTAAATTTAAGTACATCAGAAGTTATCTTTTTAATATTAAAATAATTTATATCAAAATCACTTCCTATGATTAATTGCTTTTTCATATCTCTGTTTTTAGTTACTGCAAGTTAAGATTAATTATTTAGAGTTTTTATGCTTAATTTGTTATAATCAAAGTTTCATCGTCCAATATAGTATTTAACCTTTCTGCATTTTTTTGAAATAAAGGCGATGATACTATCATATGAATTTGATCCTTTCCTAAATCTCCTTTGCAATGAGGACATTTTTTATCTTCAAGTAACT
>DAOVYZ010000466.1 GCA_030635365.1 Bacteroidales bacterium | reverse complement strand
TTTTTCACTCATTTCAAGTATTCCTAAGTATTAATATGACATATTGATTTCCCAATCATGTTTATTTTTGTATGTCAAATCTCCCTTCATCCCAAACGAATTACATGTATTATCTGAACATGGAAAAGATGATTCATTCCCTATTTTTTAGCAGAATTTATTACCCAAAGTATTTAATAATAATGTGTTTGAGTTTTCAGACTGGTTTGATTATATTATGGAAGATCATCTGACCTAACTTTAATAAAAGGATCCCACCAGTATTCATTACCATCAATTGTAAAATATACCGAATATTTAAGTTTCGAATTTTCCTCGGCATCAGGAGAAATTCGAGCTCTCCAGCTTTTATCGGCTTGTTTTATTGGTAAATAAGCGTCGTCCATTACAAAGAAATTATCACCCCCAATTACCGTAAATTCAAAACCTGTGATCTCTACCGTGTGGCCTTTAAATTGCCCGGCAAGGTTCCAAACTATTTCGTCGCCTGGCCTTACGCTTATTAGTAAGTCGGCAGTTCCTGTTGATTTTAAATGGCAAATATCGCCGGAAGCGTACATAGCCACAAATTGAGGCACTTCGTCGCCCGGTTTGGCATTCTGTAAAATACCCTCAACATTAATCTCTACCGGAATAAGATGTGTTTTGCCAATTGTTAACTCATTTTCGTCGGTAGTTTTTGAGCAACTAAACATGACAATTGCTACTGCTGTTAATAATAATACTTTTTTCATTTTTAGTTTATATTTTTATTAAATATTACTTATTACTTGCTACTCAATACTTATTACTGTTATCTTTTGCCTTTTATCTTGAATCTTCTTACTCAATACTTGATACTTGAATCTTGAATCTTGCTACTAATTTACAATACTAATTTCCCATTCGCAACCATCCTGGTTTTTACATATCAATTGCCCGTTTAATTGTTTTAACAAAGAATTTACCAGCCTAAGCCCAAATGACCCTGATGTATTTTGCGATTCATTATCAGTAAATCCCTTACCATTATCCCTGATAGTAAGAAAGACCTGGCCGTTTTTCTTTTTTACAGCTACGGTCAACAGTGGATTTGTAATGTTATCAAATGCATGTTTTAAAGAATTTGTTATTAGTTCATTTACAACTAATCCCAAAGGTATTACTGTATCAATATCAACTTCTATATTCTCTAATTCTAAATTGAGCTTTACGTTTTTATCAAAACAATGTACCAAATTAAGGGCTAATTCTTCAATATACTCATTTAAAGCTATTTTTGTGTGATAATCTTCCTGATATAATTTTTGATGAACCAAAGAAAGTGCCTCTACACGATACTTCCCGGCTTTTAATGATTCTGCTGCAGGATGCCCTTTTACCCGGTTAGATTGCAAATTCAATAAGCTTGAAATCATTTGTAGATTATTCTTAACACGGTGATTTAACTCTTTTAATAAAATAGCTTTTTCATCTTCTCGTTTCTGAATAATTTCTTTTTGTTCTTCAAGAAGAAAATTAGCTTTCCTTGTTTTTTTATATAAACGAAATAAGAAAAATGCTAATAGAATGAACAATAAGGCTCCCAATCCTAATCCCAAATTAAATTTCTTTTGTATTCTGTTTGTTTTATTAAGGAAATTAATTTCGGTTTCTTTTTTCTCCATTTCATATTCACCGCGTAATTGTTCTATCTTTCTTACATTCTCGTAATTTATTATACTGTCTTTAAAACTTTCATAATCTTTTCTATACATCAAAGCATTTTTATACAAGCCTATGGATTCATAGTAAACGGCAAGCTTCTTACTTATATCAGAAATTTGTTCTTTTAGCCCTTCCTTTTGTGCTATATTTAAACTTTCTATTAATAATTTTTCTCCCTGTTTATCTTTACCTTCATTTATTAAAATATTTCCTAATTCTGATTTATATACAGCTACAGAGTATGGGTCACCAAGGTGTTCAAGAATAGGAATAGCTTGTTTTAATTCACTTTTAGCCAATTTTAATTTACCCTTGTTGGCATGAACCATGCCTAAATTTCCAATAGCATAAGCAAAAATCAAATCATTATTAAGTTCTCGATTTACCTGTAAGCACTTTTTAAAGCATACCTCAGCACTATCATATTTAGCAATTAACCTGTATGCTTCGCCCAGGTTAATATTAAGGGCTGCTATATTAAAAGAATTTTTTAATTCTTCATAAAATAACAGACTCTTTGTTAAAAATTTAATGCCTTCTTTAAAATTTTTATTATCAATATGAAGTACCCCCAGTTGTGAGTTTATTATAGCCTGGGGTTTTATGAGGTTTAACTCTTCGTATATCCTAAGGGCTTGTAAAAATGCATTATAAGATGCAACACTATTCCCGACTGTTCTATGACGAATACCTATTTCTTCCAATGATTTTGCAATCAAATACTTATCTCCGAATTCCTTAGATAGCTCAAATGCTTTATTTGCATATTCCAAACCTTTCCGTGGCGTTTCATATTCGGCAATTTTTAGATAAATTCTTATTTTATTGGGTATATCTATTT
This sequence comes from Bacteroidales bacterium, assembly GCA_030635365.1. Taxonomy (GTDB): domain Bacteria; phylum Bacteroidota; class Bacteroidia; order Bacteroidales; family UBA12077; genus UBA12077. Next base: position 664 of record DAOVYZ010000466.1, on the reverse strand, counting down.
TTTTGTTATCAAGTACATTAATAAAACTGTCGGCTTTTTGTTTATTTTGAGCACTAGTTAGATTAAAGTAAAAGATTAGGAATATAATTATTAAGAAATTTACAAAAACATACAATATTTTTCTTACCAGATGATTCATTCTATTTTAAAATAAAATTGATATTTAAAGGCGTCCAAAACAATTTAAATGTTCAATAATTTAGGTTGCTTTAAACTATAGGAGGAGGAGGATCTTCTGACCTGACCGCAATAAAAGGATCTATAATGCAATAATGATAAATATTATTAGTACCTCCAAATCTAAATTTAATAGAATAGCTAAGACTAGCATTAAGCTTAATATGTTGTTGGGTTTTTATTTTTATAATATTATTTTCTCCAGATATATATAAATCGCCATCTATGATTTCATAAGTTATTTCATCTAAATTAAATATCTTTTTCCATTTATCTTCTGCTGGGGGGCTAGGGCTAAGCATTTTAATAATAATCTTACAATTATCAATAGTACCCTCAAACTTAACTAATTCTAATAAGACATCATCGTCAAGCGCTGATACTTTCCATATATATTCATGATCAGCCTTTAAATACATTATATCTTGTGACACACTATATATACGCGAACATGCCTCGAAAGTTGCGCAGCGGCGCCGCGGCTGCC
>DAOVYZ010000204.1 GCA_030635365.1 Bacteroidales bacterium | reverse complement strand
CTCCATTAATTCCTAAATGAGTATAAAAAGTTAAATAGCCAATTTCATTTGTTTTAAACTTTAAACCTAATGGAATATTGATATATTGCAACTTATACTTTACAGTGCTACCCGCTGTTAAAGTAGTGTCAGGGCCATTTATTTTGATACTTTTCGGGTCTTCAAAAGTTAGTTTCCCTCCTGTATTATCAATAGAAATACCAGACATTAAGGCGTAATTATCTGCAAAGAACTTATCAACATTCAGGCCAATATTAACTCCAAATTTAGAACCATCCTTATCTACAGTCTTTATGTCTGATGCCATCCATGAAAATTGGGGGTCAACAAATACAGTAAACCTCATATCTTGGGAGTAAATACGCAATGTTCCAAGCAAGATTATTAATATAATTAAATACTTTTTCATATAAATATTTTTTAGATTTATAAAGATTATATGGAACCGAATAAAAAATAATCATTAAAATTATTAATAAATGATGATTTTATTAATTCATGTTTCATAATTTTAGACTTTATTTTTAGTTAGTACAAAAATATACAAAAATCTATTCGGATGAAGAGATTTTAATGTTTGTATTCAAAAATCAGGCCGTTTATTTTTTGAACTTGTATAAAAAGAAAAAATTATGTTCAGTAGAGGATTTATATTTATTATAGCTTGTTTGTTAATTGTTGGCTCATGCTCAAAGAAAAACAGACTAGATATAAACATTTCAGCAGTAAGTATTGATATTGAAGTTAAGAGGCTGGATAAGGAATTATTTGAATTAGATCCTGGAAATGTGGAAGAAAAAGTTCCGGGATTAATTGAAAAGTATGGGGAGTTCTTTGAATTGTACAATGCAAGAGTAATTAATTTGGGAGACCCATATGACTCAGCATATTCAGAACACTTAACAGGCTTTATTACTGACTATACCATGAATAAAGTTTATGGAAAAGTAATGGAAGTTTATCCTAATGTTGATGGAATACAGACGGAAATAGAGCAAGCATTTAAACGATATAAATATTATTTCCCCAATAAAAAAATTCCGGCACTATATACTTACATAGGAGGATTTAATCAGTCAATAGTTATCGCTGATAGTATTTTGGGTATCGGAATAGATAAGTACCTTGGAAAAGATTGCGAATTTTATGATAGACTGGGTTATGCAAAGTATTTGCAAAAGAATATGAATCCAGGTAATGTTCCTACGGATGTTTTAAGAGCCTGGGCATTAACCGAGTTCGAATATAATGATTCTAGTGATAATCTTATAAATAATATGATTTATCATGGTAAGACATATTATTTTCTGGATGCAGTTTTCCCTGATACTCCGGATTCATTAAAAATTGGTTTTACCTCAGATCAAATGAGATGGTGTATAAAAAATGAGAACCAGATGTGGAACTATCTGATAGATCAAAAACTAATATTTTCAACAGATTATATGACAATAAATAAGCATATAAATCCGGCACCTTTTACTTCCGGGTACCCTAATGAATCTCCGGGCCGTGCTTCAGTTTGGTTAGGATGGCAGATAGTGAAGAAATATATGGATAGGAATTCGGGCCTTACTATTAAGGAATTAATGCTTGATGATGATTACCAGAATATACTTTCAGAATCGAGATATGACCCCTAGCAGAGCGTTTTTTAATTAACATTGCATAAAATTTATTTTAGATTTTTTCTTTAGGCAAGGCAAAATTTGCAAGCATAGCCGTAGCTACGGTTAATAATTTTAACGAAGTATAAAGGAAAAAGATTAATAAATTTGTAATGATAATTAGGAAACGCTCTGCTAGACAGTTTTAAAACTTACATTTAGAAGGCAAGATTAAAGTTTTTCTAGGTACAATATTAAGTCGCATATAGTTTTGTGTAACTTTTAATTTATTCACATCCAGCTCATTCAAAATAATGTTGAACAAAGTTTTTTGTCAAGTGTTCCTATATAAAAAATTAACAAATCAATGTAGCGTTCAGTAGAAATCATTAATTTTAGAGGCTATAATATGAATAAATGTTGATTTTAGTGTAAATTTTGTGTCTTGGTGTCTTTGTGGCTGTTCTTTTTTGCCACTAAAACACTAAATCTCTAAGTATCACAAAAAAAATACAACCACATTAGTTTAAATCAGAGCCATTTTAGATTATAAATTATTCATCATAAAAACCATATACAAATGAAATCTGACATTGAAATTGCTCAAAGCGCAAGTATTCAACCTATTGTTGATATTGCTAAACAACTTAACATACCTGAGGATGACCTGGAGTTATATGGTAAATATAAAGCAAAGTTACCTTTGAAATTAATTGATGAGGCGAAAGTCAAAAACTCAAAATTGATTTTAGTAACAGCTATTACACCAACACCTGCAGGGGAGGGTAAGACAACAACTTCGATAGGTTTGACGCAAGCATTAAATAAAATAGGTAAAAAAACAACAGTTGTATTAAGAGAACCTTCACTAGGCCCTGTATTTGGAATTAAAGGCGGAGCTGCAGGAGGAGGATATTCACAAGTTATTCCTATGGAAGATATAAATCTGCATTTTACCGGAGACCTTGCAGCTGTTGAAAAAGCACATAATTTATTAGCGGCATTAATTGATAATAACATACAGCTAAAGGAAGGAAATCTGGGTATTGACCCAAGAACTGTTGAGTGGAAAAGAGTGATGGATATGAATGAAAGGTCGTTACGAGATATAGTTATTGGATTAGGAGGCCCTAAGCAGGGAGTTCCACGAGAAACCGGATTTAATATTACAGCAGCATCGCAGGTAATGGCAACTTTGTGTATTGCAAAAGATTTAAAGGATTTAAAAGAAAGATTAGGTAATATATTCATAGGATACACATATGATGACAAGCCCATTTTTGCCCGTGATTTAAAGGCTGAAGGTGCAATGACTGTGTTATTAAAAGATGCTATAAAGCCCAATCTTGTGCAAACTTTAGAAGGAAATCCTGCCATTATTCACGGTGGCCCTTTTGCTAATATTGCCCAAGGGACAAATACTATAATTGCAACTAAAACAGGGCTATCATTAAGCGATTATGTTGTAACTGAAGCAGGTTTTGCCAGTGAACTCGGGGCAGAGAAATTCTTTAATATTAAATCACAGTTTGGAGGACTTAAACCAAATGCTGTTGTTATTGTAGCTACTATTCGTGCTTTAAAATACCATGGTGGTACTAAATTGTCCGATCTACAGAATGAAAATCTTAGTACTTTAGAAAAAGGCCTGGAAAATCTTGATAAACATATTGAGAATATGGGATTTTATGGTTTTAAACCAATAGTTGCAATAAATAAATTTTCATCAGATACAGATGCTGAAGTTGAGTTGCTAAAAAAGCATTGTGATAAAATGGGTGTTGTAGTAGCTTTGAATGATTCATGGGCAAAAGGGGGAGAAGGTGCTATAGATTTAGCGGAAAAAGTAGTGAGTGCTGTTTCGGATTGTTCTACTTGTTTTAAACCTTTATATGAACTGGATTGGAGTTTTGAGGATAAAATTCAGGCTATAGCAACCAAAATGTATGGAGCCGATCATGTGGAGTATACAGTTAAAGCAAAAAATCAACTTAAAAAAATTGGCGAGTTAGGATTATCAAATTTAGCAGTTTGTATGGCAAAAACACAGAAATCGTTATCTGATGACATGCATAAAAAAGGAAGGCCAAGAGGTTTTACCGTTAAGATCAGAGAGGTCGAATTATCATCTGGAGCAGGATTTATTGTTCCGATTGCCGGAACCATAATGCGTATGCCGGGACTGCCCGGTAAACCATCTGCCGAGAAAATTGATATTGATGAAAATGGAAATATAACAGGTTTGTTTTGATTTAGATAGTTTATATTAAAATTAGGCTCAAGCTATTTGGTTTGGACCTTTTTCGTTTATTGTTATATCTTTGTTTTATTCTGATATTAAGATCGGTTATTTCATGTAATTATTAAAAAAAATAAGAATATACACATGAAAGTTATTAAAGAATTTAAGGAATTTGCTGTAAAAGGTAACATGATAGATATGGCTGTAGGTATCATTATAGGTACAGCATTTGGGAGAATTATCACATCACTTGTTGAGGATGTTATAATGCCCCCTTTTGGCTATTTATTAGGTAAGTTTAACTTTGCTACTCTCAAGATTGTTTTAAAAGAAGCAGAAATTGATAATTCAGGGAAGGTTATAAGGGAAGCTATTAACCTTAATTATGGTAATTTTATTCAGGTATTTTTAAACTTCCTGATTATAGCTGTTGTTATATTTTTCTTTATAAAGTTGGTAAACATGATAAGACGAAAAGCCAATGATCCTGAAAACAATGTAGTTCCAACACCGAAAGATATTGAGCTGCTTTCGGAGATCAGGAATTTATTAAAAGAACAAAATAAAAATTATGAAAAGACAAGGAATTAGTTTATTAACAATTATTTTATTGATATTGGTTGGTTGTGAGTATAATCATAATACAGGTAATTTAAAAGTAAGAGCTGTAGTTGATACGATTGGTTTTGCCAAATACGATTGGCAAATGGATAGTGTTATGAAAAGGTTAAATATTCCAATTGAATCGGATAAAACCTGGAGAGTTGCAATAAGTCCACATGATGATTATGCTTATGTAGATGATTTATATCCAAAATTATTAAATGGCATCAAAGCAAAGACAGTTGTACTTTTCGGTGTCGCACATAAAGCACGTAACTTCGATTTGGAAAATGAAATTATATTTGATTCTTACGATGCATGGTCTGCACCTTATGGGAATGTAAAGGTTTCAGAATTAAGAGAAGAACTGATATCAAAATTACCAGATAGTTTGTTTGTTGTTCATGATGAAATGCAAAGTATTGAGCATTCGCTGGAAGCTATGATTCCATTTTTACAATACAATAGGAGAGATACGGAAATTATACCAATATTGGTTCCGTATATGTCCTTTGATAAAATGAATGAAATTGCAATTTCATTTTCGAAGATTATAAAGGAGTTTATGGATGATAGAAATATGACTTGGGGAGAAGATTTAGCAATTGTTATATCAACTGATGCGGTACATTATGGAGATGAAGACTGGGGTGGTAAAAATTATGCACCATTTGGAACGGATAGTTTAGGATTAGTTAAGGCACGAGATCATGAGATGGAGATAATTAAAAATTGTTTGGTTGAAGAGATTTCAAAGAAAAAGGTGAAAAAGTTTATTAACTATACCGTTCAGGAATCCGATTACGAGGAGTACAAATGGACATGGTGTGGAAGGTATTCAATTCCTTTGGGATTATTATGTTCATTTGAGCTGGATAACCTATATGCTGGTAATGGTTTGATTGGAACTTTTGTGGGATACTCCAATAGTATAGATCATCCTGTTTTAGATATAGAGGATTTAAATATGGGAACAACTGCTCCTGCAAATAATCGCCACTGGGTTGGCTATGCTGCTGTTGGCTATAAATAAAAAGGTGCTTTCAGGTATTTTTTTATTCATGAATCTATTGTGTTTTGAAGAAACCAACCAAGTTAATATTATAGAGAAATCATAAAAAAATATTTTGTAATTTAAAAATAAGTACATATATTTGTTCGATAGTTGTCGAATAATGATATTAGTTTATGAATACAGAAGAAATGGCTAAAATATTTAAAGCTTTGTCAAATGAACAACGATTAAAATTGTTTAAAATGATATACTTTTGGAGTAAAACTGTTTCAGAAGAAGATGATTGTTGTAAGGAGGTAGAGAAGAGTTTCACAAAAGCTTGTGGATGTTTTGATCTTTCTCGTTCTACTATATCGCATCATTTTAAAGAGCTTCAAAATGCCGGCTTAATAACATGTACACGAAGCGGACAATTTTTTTCATGTATTGTTAATAAGGAAAAATTAGAAGCCATTAAAGATTTTTTCTAGTATTTTTTTTAATTTATTGTTCGACTATATTAAAACAATAAAACAAAGGAGGGAAATTACGAACAATTTTTGTACAGGTAATGGATTTGGTTTTGGAACAGGAAATTTCGACGAGAAATTTAATTGTGATGTTGAAAAAACTGATAAGGGCATTAAATTTCATATTATGCCGAAAGATAAAACCAAAGTTGAATCATTTCAAAAGTTTGTTGATGCTTGTAAGGACTTTTGTGATTGCGAATGTTAAATAATGATTCATGTAATTAATAAAGAGGTTGTCCTTTTCTGGCAACCTCTTTATTAATTGAGTTTTAAATACCTATTTCAGGCTATTTATCTAATTCATAACCCATAGTTTTTCCTTTTTCGGTCGCTGGAATTCCTTTTGTCATCCATACAGGAGCAGGTTGATCTTTCAAGTAATGATCAAAGAACTGCATCATTCTTATACTAAAATCTTTACATGTTGGACTGTCTCTTTTTTCGTTGTGAGGTTGCCCATTATAGTTTAACATCCAAACAGGTTTATTTAGCCTGCGCAATGCAACAAAATATTCAATACTCTGGTACCATGGTACAGCACCATCTTTATCATTATGTCTTATGAGAACAGGAGTATT
>DAOVYZ010000326.1 GCA_030635365.1 Bacteroidales bacterium | reverse complement strand
GCTTGTAACAGGTAATAGCCTGCATTGCCGGGTTGGCATAAATATCCTTTCGGAAAAAATCCTGGAGAATACATGGCTCCTTTACACAATGGTTTTGTAGGATCAATTATTATTTGATCTACCTGAAGTTCCTGAATGGTACCGAGTCCCTGACACTCGGTACATGAAGCCTTATAACTGCTTTTCAGAAAATATTCGGGATTTGGATAGTGCATAGTATAACTACAAGTCTTGCAATTCCATTCATGCACATCTCTACTCATTATCGTCCCACAAGTATCGCATTTTTTCTCGCCTAAAAAAGAAAACAATATTGCAATATTGTAATTCAAACCTACTTGAATACCAACAGTTCCTCTTAAATTACTTACCCTACTATTTGTTGTAAGATTGGCAACAAAACCCAATCCTGTTATAGAATCAACCGATGCTCCCTTAATTTCACTGATGTTATATCGTTCATAACCAGTTAGGGTTTCAAGATACTTACGTTTTGCCTCTGTTTCAATAATATCACGCACCAGAGTTGATTTACCTGATCCTGAAACACCGGTTATGGCAATAATCTTCGATTTTGGTATCTTCAGCGAAATATTTTTTAAATTATTCGCTCGCGCATTTGTAATGGTTATATAGTTTTGATGTTTGTAATCGGTGTTAACTTGCTCTGTTTTTTTCACAGAAAATATTTCTTGTTTCTTTTGAAGTAAAGAACCAATTATTGAATTTGGACTATTTGCAATTTCTTCAACCGTACCCATACCCAAAAGCTTTCCTCCAAAGGGCCCTGAGCCTGGACCTATTTCTATAATATGGTCAGCTCTTCTAATAATTTCGATGTTATGTTCAACGACAAGTATTGTTGTGCCGCCCAATTTTAAAGTGAATAATATATCTAACAGTTTATGAATATCTTTAGTATGCAATCCAGTTGTTGGTTCATCTAAAATCAACAATTTGTTATTAAGATTGCTCGTTACTAAAAACTTTGCAAGTTTCAATCGCTGTGCTTCCCCTCCTGAAAGTGATGGTGATGACTGACCCAGTTGTAAATGTCCTAATCCTACTTTTTCTAGTATTGTTAATATTCGTTTTATTTGGGTAACAATTTTCAACAAACTATCTTTAAACTTCGTTTCTTCAAATATTTTACGAGCAGAGGTTATTTCCATTGCAAGCAAATCGATTATTGAATATTCTCTATCATTTAGTCCTATTTTAAAATCATGAATTTCGGCCAAGAATCGGGTACCTTTACAAACCGGACAGAGAGTCCAATCGGAAGGTAAAAAGCGAAGTTTGAATTCTATTGCGCCTAATCCGTTACATTCCGGACACCAACCTTCTGTACGGTTAAATGTAAAATATGATGAAGACAGGCTGGTCTCTTCTTCAAACAACTCTCGAAGGTAATCAAAGAGTTTTATATAGGTAGCCGGATTTGATCTGGAATTTTTGCCTATCGGATTCTGATCTACATATACAGGGCTTAAGTATTTTCCTTCAAAACTTGCACAATTTACAGCTTTTCCTGCTTTTAAAGTTGGTACAATTACATCTTCAATTAAAGTGCTTTTACCTGATCCAGATTTACCTGTAAGAACGGTTAACTGGCCTTTTCTAAAGGAAAATGAAATATCCTTAAAATATCGAAAAATTACATTGTTAAAAGAAAGGAAGGGATATTTTTTTTGTTCATTTATGGGAATAGAATGTAAAGGATAACTTTCAATTTTATAGTTTCTATCTTTAAAAAAATATTCTTGAGGATTGCCATGAAATTCAATTTTCCCGCCTGAAAGTCCGGCACCAGGGCCTAGCTCAACACAATCGTCGGCCATTAATACCGCATCTTTATCGTGTTCAATATAAATTACCATTCCATTTAGCAATCGTATTCGGGGTATTATATCAATGGTTTCGAGAGGATGGAGCCCAATGGTTGGCTCGTCAATTAAATAAAGCATATCTTCGATATTATTTGCTACAGCATTGCTTATTTGCAGCCTCTGATACTCACCTTTTGATAATGTTGGTGAAGATCTATCTAATGACAAATAACCCAACCCGAAAGATTGAAGCGAATTTAAGCTATTAAACAATTCTGCATACAAATGCCCAGCATGCACTGGATAATTCCCGGTTTTGGGTATTAAGTTTATCAATTCACTAATTGTAATTGTCAAGATTTCATTAAACAATAGATTATTCCATTTTACATATGCTGCGGCAGGATGTAAGCCTGAAAAATTACATTTTTTGCATCCAACTCCATCACAGAATATGCAAGCCTTGTGAAATAAAGAAGGATGCAATTTTTTTACAGGTGAATTACAGGAAGAACATATTGATTTAAAGGATAATTCCTTTAAATCATCCTTTTCCTTAATTAGAATAAAGCTTTGCGCAAATGATTTTGCTCTTTCAATAATCATTCGAGCTTCATTCTTTGTCAATAAACAATTAACTGTTTTTAATTTTATATCAATGGAATGCTTATGGGATGGATTAAGAGGTAAAAAGAAAGGCTTGCTATTGATACAAATTTCTGATTTAGAATATTTTTGAATTAGATAATCAAGAAGCAATTTGTGGCTCCCTTCTATATTGTTAACAAGGCGCACATAAATATCAAAATGCTTATTTGATGAATTTGAAACCAGAAATTCGATTAATTCATCTTCGTTCAAAAAATTACGAAGTGACTTCGAGCAATTATTGCAGTATAACGTTCCTTGGGTAGCAAATAAAATTCTTAAAAGAGTTAAAATTCCTGTTGCTGAAGCAACGGTAGAGTTAGGATTTCGATTTTTTATATTTTGATAAATTGCAATTGCCGGGGACAATCCTTCAATTTTTTCAACTTTTGCCGGAGGAATAAATAATTCGGATTTATTAAATCTTAAAATATTTAATACTCGGCGTCGAGCCTCATGGTACAAAACATCAAATACCAAAGAAGTTTTCCCTGATCCTGAAATACCTGCCACAACCGAAAATTGTTTATCAATTTTCAGGTTAATATTTTTTAAATTGTTCTCCGAAGCATTCTTAATTATTATGGCCATTAAAAACTATTTCACATATTCCAATACAAAATTATAATTATTTCGATCCTGAAACAACAATCCCAAAAGTAAATTCAGTAATTAAATAATCATTTAAATCCGAATCAGATAACAACTCATAAACCTCATCACTTGTATAGGATGCCTGAACTGATCGCATAAAGCCTTTTTTCGATTCCAAATCGTCGATATGGTTTTTCATAAAGTCGATCGTGAGTCTATCCAAATCTCTCCGTAAGTCAATGATACAAAAATTCCCTTTCCTTTTAAGCACCCTAGATATTTCATTAAGAACCTTTAATGGACTTGACCATTCGTGCAATGAACTATTTGAAAATACTCCGTCGAACACAACATCGGGAAACGGCATATTCAAAGCGTTGCCAATAATATATTCAACCCTATTTTCCAGCGAATATAACTGAGCATTTTTATTTGCTACTTCTAACATTTCAGGGCTAATTTCCAATCCAACAATAGTAGCATTATTGTTTTTTTTTAGCCACTCCAATCCAACATAGCCAGGTCCCGGTCCAATTTCCAGTACTTTCCCTGCAACTATATTTGCATGATTAATAAAATCTATTTTATCATTTAAAAAACCATTATTGCGTAGGGTTTTTAGCATATTGTCAAAATACTCAGCTAATTCTTTACCTACTAATCCATGATCTGTTTCAGGAACTCGTTGTTTTAATTTCATTGGAAGATACTAAAATTTATTTTTTCCTGTTTTTAAAATATATCATAAAATTCTTATAGCCTGTAACAAAGGAGTACATTACAGGTCTTCGCATAAAAAATAATTCTCTATAAAAAGTATAACCCAAAAAGACCATTTCAAACAAGAAGTTTGGACGCATTTTGATAAGTTTCCTTAGTAATTTTTCTTGCTTAGGGAATTTTACTGCAAGAGAAAAAAGTCTGGATAAATTAAAAAACTCTCTACTATGGGGCTGATCAAGTAATGATTTATCAAAGAATGTTAATCCTTCGTTACTGTCATCTGAATCTTCCTTTCTCTTAATATAATTCTTTTTAATACAGTATTCTTCTAATTCAGTTTTCGGGAAAGGTTTAAAAACTGTTACCCACGGATAAGATACCTTTAACCGCGAATTTAATTTTATTGTTTTAATTGAATCGTCAATCGTTTCGTCAGGCAAACCCAGCATGTTATAACTGGAAGAAGCTATTTTGTTTTTATGAAGCAACGCTGTCGATTGCATCATCTCCTCATCTTTATCTTTCCTATTTAACACTTTCCGAATAGAAAGACTACCTGTTTCAACCCCAAAAAGGACCCCTTTACATTTCGAAGCTTTCAATAGTCGTACAATATTTTCATCGATATTCGATAATTTGATAACACAAATATATGGAAGATTAATTTCTTCAATATATTTAGTAAGAAATTCCTCTGTCCATTTTTTATTCATTGAGAAATTTTCATCATTAAAATACAGTAATTTAAGTCCGTACTGCTTTCTAACCGTTTTAATTTCATCAATAATGTAATCAACACTCTTTCTCCTACACCATGTTCCCTTTCCTTTGTATATTTCCATAAAATGTGC
>DAOVYZ010000467.1 GCA_030635365.1 Bacteroidales bacterium | reverse complement strand
GGTTCTTTAAAGAACCTACCCATATACCCTGAATCAATGAATGCCAGCAAACTTTTAAAGGAATTTATTCTAACAGGTAAAAATATGGCTGTTATTGTTGATGAATTTGGAGGTACATCAGGAATAGTAACTACAGAAGATATTCTTGAAGAAATTTTTGGTGAAATTAAAGATGAGCACGACTCAGAAGATTTATATGAAAAACAGTTGAATGATAATAGCTTTGTATTTTCTGGCAGATTAGAAATTGATTATGTCAATGAAAAATATAATTTGAATTTTATAGAAAATGAAGATTATGAAACTATAGCTGGTTTAATACTGTATCATACCGAAAATATTCCTAAACCTAATGATTCAATTAAAATTGGAAACTTTCAGTTTGATATTTTAAAAGTAAGCAGTACTCGAGTTGAATTGGTAAAACTTGAAGTTTTTAAAGAAAAAACCTAAATAATTTCTATTAAGAAAATTATATACTTTGAAAGTTCGAAAAGAAAACAATAAAATACTAAATTTACAGATCAATATTTTTTAGCCTTTAAGCACTAAAAATAATTTAAATTAGTATCTTCGGACTTTCAAAAAAATGTTAAAATAATATTCAATGGCAACGTTAGAGAAAATTAGAAATCGAGCAGGAAATTTAGTTGCAGTGGTAATTGGGTTGGCACTGCTAGCATTCATTTTAGGAGATTTTTTAAACTCAAGAGGAGGATCTCTTTTCTCAGATTCACAATTTGAGATTGCTGAAATAGCAGGAAAATCTATTTCTTATCAAATATACCAGAAAGAATTAAATGATATAATAGAAATTACAAAATTCACTTCACAACAAAGTGCTTTAGATGCTGCTACTGTTCAAAGAATACAGGAACAAACTTGGAATATGATTCTTAGAAATAATGTATTGGAAGACGAATACAGTGAATTAGGTATTGATATAAGTAGTCAGGAGCTATGGGATATGGTCCAGGGAGAAAACATCCATCCGATTATAAGGAATTATTTCACTAACCGCGAAACAGGTATTGTAAATACCGCTGAAATTATCCGTTTTTTAAAAACATATGAACAAGACCCTACAGGGCAACAGGAAACTTTCTGGATATTCATTGAAACCCAAATAATACAGGATAGAATGTTTTCAAAATATTCTACCATTATTAGTAAGGGTTTATATGCAACAAAAGCGGAAGCTCAAAGTGAACTTGACAACATAAATAAAAAGGTTGATTTTGAATTTGTAAGCCAAAACCTTAATACCATCCCCGATAGTTTAATAGAAATATCAAGTAATGATTTAAAGGATTATTACAATAATCACCAAAACGATTTTAAACAAACTGCATCACGTAGTATTGATTATATAACATTTGATGTTGTACCCTCAGAAACTGATAAAGCAACAACCGAACAATGGATTAACAATATAAAAGTAGATTTTACAAATACAGAAAATGATATAGAATTTGTTAATAAAAATAGTGATGTCCCTTCCGATAATTTATTTTATAAAAAAGATGAATTAACTGAAGAACTAAGAGATATAATGTTTGATGCTGAAGAAGGATTTATTCATGGCCCTTACTTTACTAATGAAACTTATTACCTTGCTAAGCTGGCAGAGGTAAAATATTTACCAGATTCAGTAAAAGCAAGGCATATACTATTGCAACCAACTCAAAACCAAAATTCGAATCAAATATTTGCTCTTGCAGATAGTATTAAAACATTATTAGAAAATGGGGCAAACTTTGCTACATTATCAGATCAATTTTCTGTAGATAAAGCAGCTAATGAAAAAGGTGGTGATTTAGGATGGTTTAGAGCTAATCAAATGGTAACACCATTTAGCGATAGCTGTTTTAGTGCTAGCGTTAGAGAAATAAAACTTGTTGCAACACAATATGGTTTACATATTGCACAGGTTACAAATAAAGCAAGGAATGAAAGAAAAGTTAAATTAGCTATTCTTGCACGAAAATTAGAACCAAGTTCAGAAACATACCAGCAAACATATTCTAATGCAAGTAAATTTGCCGGGAATAATCACTCTTATGAAGAATTTTTGCAGGCTATTGAAAAAGAAAGCTTAACAAAAAAAGTTGCAACAAATGTTCAGGAAAGAGATCAGGAGCTTGCAGGCCTTGAAAGTCCACGAGAATTTGTTAGGTCAATTTATAGCACAGAAATTAATGAAATTATTAAATCTCGAAACAACCCTATCTTCGAACTAGATGATAGATTTGTTATTGGATTTGTCACCGAAATTAAAGAAGATGGTTATGCTCCATTTGAACAAGTGGAATCTCAAGTAACTGTTCAGGTTAAAAAGCAAAAAAAGGCTGAACTATTAGCTGAAAAATTCAATAATGCATTATTAGAAAATAATAACTTATCATCTTTAGCAAACTATTTTAACACAGAAGTATATGAAGCTACTGATATTACTTTCAGATCTTACTCTATTCCTGATGCCGGTATTGAGCCTAAATTAGTTGCTGTTGCAACATCCTCAAACGCTGATGTATTATCAAAACCAGTTAAAGGAAGTAGTGGTGTGTATGTTTTAATGGTTAACTCTATCGGTGTTGAAGAGAATACAAATATTGAACTTCAACAAAAACAAACTATGATGCAATATCAAAACAGGGCTAACTATGAAGCATTTGAAGCTTTAAAAGAAACCGCAAATGTAATTGATAAAAGAGCTAAATTTTACTAAAATATACTATCTTGAACAAAAAAACGGAATGAAAATTCATTCCGTTTTTTTGTTTTATTACCTATTTCTACTTTACGACTTTAACACTATTTTATAATAAATTTCCTATTTAAAGACTTCGGAAGTTTCTTCAGCTTTTTACAATACCTTACCTAATAAAGATGTCTGTGTCAGTAAAATAAATGTTTTAAAGTCGTAAAATAGAGCTATTCATAACGTAAAGTATTAACAGGATTTGAATTTGCAGCTTTATATGCTTTACCTATTACAGATATTAATGCAATTATGAGAGTTATTAAACTGCCTAAGATAAATACCCACCAATAAATATCTATTGCATAAGGGAAATTTCTCAGCCATTTATTGATAATGTAGTAAGATACCGGCCAGCTTATTACATTAGCTATAATAACCCAAATAAACATTTGCCTTGTTAATGTAAATATAATTGATGC
>DAOVYZ010000141.1 GCA_030635365.1 Bacteroidales bacterium | reverse complement strand
TGTCAAAGATATAATCGAATTTTAATCCTGCCCAAAGTCTATGAATATCGGGTAATTGCAGACTATTTCTATCAATCGACATGTAAATTTGCCTGTCGTGCCTGAGGGTAATTGTTCCTTTAAGAGCTGTAATCTGACTAAATGGAAGTGTTCGCAAATACATTAATTTGTTTGTAAGTGTTTTGGAAATAAAATCTATTGTGGTATTCTCAAAACTTTGTCGATGATAAATGATTTGCTCATCAATCTTTCGTTTTAAATTCTCCAGACTTACTAAATACTCATTACTATTAAAATCTGCAGAAAATCTTACGCCTGCAATAATTTTATAATCTTCAAGAAGATCGTAAGCTCCTATTTTAAATAATGCATTAAATCCCGGGTTAAAATAAACAGCTCCACCTGTAAAAGCTTGGTACATCGAATTTAAGAACCCGAAATCAATCTGACTTACCACATGATTAGTGTAAAATGTTCTTTGGTAAATCTGTATTCTTGGGAACGCTGTTTTAGTTTTTATAGTATCAGGTTTTATACTGTCATATTTATAATCAAAGTAAGGTTTTTCAATTTCAAAAACATAATGGTTAATATCTACGTAATTATCTTCTTTTGAAAAAATTATCACGGAATCAGCTGTTGATTCTTGAATCCCGGAAATCATATTAATACTGTCTTCTTTTTGAAATTGAGACTCAAGTGATTTACGGTAATTTGTGGGTTGAAGTTTAAAACCTCCCAGATGTTTATCAGGCAGGTTTCTTTTGTAAACCTGATAATAGCCGTTAGAATAATTTACATATGCATAGCTATCCTTCTGCTTGTTTAAGTGATGTTGATCGATATTGCCCGAAAAATTAGTTTGTGGAATTTGGTTAAGAAAATACCTGTAATGAATTGCAGTATCGATAAAACTAATAGTACTATCGTATTTACCATAGTAAAGGTTTTTAATACCATTTTTATCATTTAAATAATAGTATTGTTCTTTTTTATATTCGAAAGGAATTATTTCGTTCTCATGAAGACTGCTTGTTAACCTTCTTAATTTATTTTTATTATTATCATATATAAATAAGTCAAATTGATTTCCAAATGATATATTTTCTGAAATTATGGAATCGTTTAACCGGTTAGATGAGAAAATAATTTTACTTGACCGCTCTATAAATCTAGGATGAAAATCATCAGCTAAATCATCTGTAATTTGATTGCTGGTTGCTGAAGCTATATCATATATATAAATGTCAGTTTTACTTTCTTTGACGGCAGAAAAAACCATTTTAGAAGCATCATCTGAATAAGAAAAATCAAGGATTTTATCAAAATACAAGAGGTTTCTTTCCGATTTTCTATTTTCATCAATAATATATTGTATCATCTTTAAGCCACCCTCTTTTTCTGTAATAATAGTTAATATCTTCCCGGATGGATGCCATTCAATAACAGGATAAGTATAATCATTGATTTGTTTTATTTTGTGTCCGTGTTTAAGAATCTGTTGTGGCTTATTAGTATTTGTGTCGTATATCCAAATCTTGTGTTGCCCCAGATTATTACTTACATATGCAATTTTTTCTCCATCAGGACTTACTTTAACCTGATTATAATATATTGATGCAGTTGTTTTCTTAAGAATTGAATAATCAGAAACAGAATCACTAAAGTGTAAATTTTCATCATCAAAATAGTCTTCATAATACGCCAGCCATTGTTTTGTTACATCTTTAAAAGAAATTCCTAGAACGTTCATTATGGCACTATTTGTACCTTTATTAACCCTTGTTAAGTAAAGAATATCTGTAATAACAGTACTCCCATAATAGTCATTTATGTATTTCCAAAAAGAATGTCCGGCGTATATTGCATCATTACCGGTGAGCTTGTTAAATTTATTGTATCTGTTATTTGTTATACCATCTTTAACTTTACTTTCAATATCTGTATTCCATTCTTCGGAAAGATAGGAGGTTAATCCTTTTAAATACCACTCAGGTAAATTGAGCATTGTTGAATTAGCAAAATTATCAGCTAATTTGTTACCATAAAGCATTTCCATAATAAGAACTTCGGCTATTACGGAGCGCATTTGTTTTAAATACTCTTGATGATTACCCTGGAAATAGAGACTTACTTTGTTATTCCTAATTTTTGTTATACCGCCTGTGTTATATTCTTCCTTCCCGGTAACAAGCCCTATATTACTTTGCTTAAAATCTGAAAATTTATTATGAATAAGAAATATTAATTGTTTATTCAATGTGTGATTTAATCTTTCTTCCAGCCCTAGAATTTCTTGTGTTGCATTATTCCCGGTATATATAGCTATTTCTTTTCCATCTTGATTAAAGTATACATCAAACTTGTCAAAACGATAGAATGACCAGTAAAAGTCATTATATTGAACTCTGTTCTTTCCAAAATTCATTTGGTGCCCATTATAAAACTGCCCAAATAAATTAAATGGACTAAAGGCCAGGGATATTATAATTATTATCCCTAATACCTTTTCAATTCTTTTATGTAACTTTTTTAAATAAATGGTGTAAATATTTTAGTCGAATTTAATACAATATTATTAAAAGTTAAAGTTTGTTAACGCTTATAGCATATAGCCATTAATTATTACCTTTGTTTAAAGTGTTTAAAATTAAATAGTAAAAAAAATAAAAATATTGTTATGAAAAAATTATTTTTGTTATTGATTCCGTTATTTGTATTCCATACAGTTATCATTGCTCAACAAAAAGGGGCATATATATCATTTGAAAAAGAAGTACATGATTTTGGTAAGATAAAGGAAGATGGAGGAAAAGAAGAATATAAATTTAGTTTTACTAATACTGGAGATTCCCCATTAATTATAACTAATGTAAAAGCTTCATGCGGCTGTACATCACCGACCTGGACTGAAAAACCAATAATGCCCGGACAAAAGGGTTATGTTAGCACTGTGTTTGATCCGGTAAGAAGGCCCGGTAAGTTTAATAAAACCATATTTGTTGAAAGTAATGCTGAAAAAGGCAGGATAATATTACGAATTACAGGGGATGTATTACCCAGGGAAAAAACTATTGAGGATTATTTCCCAAAAACTATTGGGGGATTAAGGCTTGAAACAAACCATTTTGCATTTGTTCGTGTATACAACAACCAGATAAAAAAGGATACTTTGGGAATTTATAATTCTACGGATTCAAAACTTAAATTGACATTTGAAAGAGTTCCTGCATATATAAAGTTAAAAGTTGTACCTAGTGAACTTAAACCAAAAGAAAAAGGATATATAGTTGGAGAATATGATGGCACAAAAGTAAATGACTGGGGATTTGTTACTACAAGGATAAATGTTTTAACAAATGGAGTTACAGTACCGAGTAATTATATTACAATAAGTGCAAAAGTAGAGGAAGATTTTTCCAGGTTATCACAAAAGGAAATTGAGAATGCACCACAGATTGTTTTTGAAAACAAAAATTTTGATTTTGGAGAAACAAAATCTAAAGACAAGATCACACATGAGTTTAAGTTTACTAATAATGGTAAAAGCGATTTGCATATTCGAAAGATAAGAGCTACCTGTGGATGCACAACCGTGGCTCCTGAGAAGAAAGTAATTAAGCCGGGAGAAACCAGTTCGTTTAAAGCAATTTTTACACCGGGCGGGCGCAAAGGAAAACAGCG
The DNA here is from genome assembly GCA_030635365.1 of Bacteroidales bacterium. Lineage (GTDB taxonomy): Bacteria > Bacteroidota > Bacteroidia > Bacteroidales > UBA12077 > UBA12077. The sequence continues at coordinate 4,517 of DAOVYZ010000141.1, read as the reverse complement.
AAAGACTGTTTATGTTACAAGTAATGATCCTAAAAGTCCTGAAATAAGATTAATGATTAGTGGTACTATTATTACTGAATAAAGCTTGTGAAACAATATAAATTTTGAATGGAGATTTGAATAAAAATCTCCATTTTTGTTATTTCTACCCGGATATGTCATAATTTCGCAAAAAAGAGTTTTTACATGTCCGATAAAGATTTAGATAAAAAAGAAGAAGATTTTAAATCAGCCTTGCATATACAGGAAGGTGTTGATCAGCCTGAATCCATAAATCCCGAAGTAATTAAGAAATTTCGTAAAAGAAAAGTACAGTATTCAATTGATGGTTATGTTAATGGAATTAAGGAAGGGAATAGAACTGTGCTTGGACAGGCAATTACTTTAATTGAAAGTAATTTACCGGAACATATAGAATTAGCCCAAACGATTATTGAAAAATGCTTGCCTTTTTCCTGCAACTCAATTAGAATTGGTATAACAGGTGTTCCCGGAGTTGGGAAAAGTACATTCATTGAATCCTTAGGTAGGTGTATTACAAAAAAGGGAGGTAAACTAGCGGTATTAGCAGTTGATCCCAGTAGCGAAAAATCAAAAGGCAGTATCCTGGGCGATAAAACGAGAATGGAAGAGTTGGCAACTGACCCTAATGCTTTTATAAGGCCATCGCCATCAGAGGGATCATTAGGAGGGGTTGCAAGAAAAACACGTGAAACAATAATTTTATGCGAAGCTGCCGGGTTTAATGTTATCTTTATTGAAACGGTTGGAGTTGGACAATCAGAGACAGCCGTACATTCTATGGCCGATTTCTTTTTATTGCTTATGTTAGCCGGGGCAGGTGATGAGCTTCAGGGTATTAAGAGAGGTATTATGGAAATGGCAGATACCATAGCAATAACAAAAGCCGACGGGGAGAATGTAGATAAAGCAAATATGGCAAAGATTGAGTATCAAAATGCTTTACACTTATTCCCTCCGACAGAATCAGGTTGGATACCCAAAGTTTTAACCTGTTCAGCATTTAAAAAGGAAGGAATAAATGATATTTGGGATACTATTGAAGAATACATTAGTTTGACGAAGAACTCGAATTACTTTGAATTAAAAAGAAAGGAACAGGCAAAGTATTGGATGTATGAATCAATAAATGAGTTGTTAAAAAATAATTTTTATAATACATCAGAAATTAAGGCCATGCTAAAATCATATGAAAATGATGTACTAAAGGGTAAAATGAATTCTTTTTTAGCATCAAAACTATTAGTAGATAAATTTCTGAAAAACAGAAAGTAGTTATATTTACATATATGGAATTCTAATTATGTAGAATTTTTTGTAAGTTTATCCCATAAAATTAATCTTTAAAAATATTCATAATGAAAAAGTTTTTTTATAGTCTTATTGCCGGTGCTCTGGTACTTTCATGTACTATGGAGCCAAAATATGAAATAGATGGAAATATAAATGGTTTAAATTCGGGATCAGCAGTATTAAGTAAGATAGTTGAAGGTGAACTTGTTACTGTAGATTCAGTTGTTATTGAAAATGGAACATTTACTTTTGAAGGGTCTATTGAAAATCCTGAACTTTATGTAATTTCTTTTTCCGATACCTTAGATGAAATTCAGTTATTCCTCGAGAATGTTGATATTACAATAAAAGTAGATATTGATAGTATTAAGGGTGCTGAAATAGCAGGATCAGTGTTGAATACTTCATTTAAATCTTTTAACGATGAGTTACTTACTTATAACATGCAATTCAGAGCATTGTATAATGAGTATATTCAGGCAAATATGAGTGGGGATAGTCAAAAAGTTAAAGAAATTGAAGAGGAGTATGGAAAAGTTGAAGAAATGCAGATGGCTTATATAGAAAAATTTGTTAAAGAGAATTCGGGTTCCATTATAGCCCCATATTTAACATTAAGATATTTATCGCGCCGTGATATTGATAAATTAGAGGAGGTAATGAGTAGTTTTAGTCCAGAGTTATTAGAGTCGCAGTATTATAAAACATTAAAGGAAAGAGTTGATATTATGAAACGGGTGGCAGTCGGGCAACCTTATGTCGATTTTACTTTAAATGATACAACCGGTACGCCAATAGCATTGTCTTCGTACATTGGAGGAAAATATATATTACTTGACTTCTGGGCTGCATGGTGTAGTCCTTGTAGAAAAGAAAACCCAAACTTGGTTGCAAATTATGCTAAATATAAAGACAGGGGTTTTGAAATTTTTGGAGTTTCATTTGATAAAACTCGTGAAGACTGGGTTAAAGCAATAAAAGATGATGGCATTACCTGGCCTCAGGTATCGGATTTAAAATATTGGAGTTCAGAAGCAGGGAAATTATATGCAATTCGATCAATTCCTCAGAATGTTTTATTAGATAAGGATGGTATTATAATAGCAAAAAACCTTAAAGGTGATGACCTGGGTGCTAAGCTGGCAGAATTACTGGATTAATATATACAATTATATATAGTTGAGGGAGTGGTTTATTTAATAAGCCACTCTTTTTTAATAAACAAAATCTACAATTCATTACAAATAATATACAGTTCGTTTCATTTAGTTTTTTATTACACTTGTTAATTCAGAATATTGTATTGTGAAATTAACCAGAAGTATAATTTAAAATTAAATAATTATGAAATCACGTACTACATTTATTATGATTGTTTTCTTCATTGCATTTGTAAATACATATGCAATGAAGACTACTGAAGCCAGACGAGGAGAACTGGATAGAAGAGAACATTATTATAAGTCAAAAGACTCTTTTTCGGCTTATGAAATTAAGTACAAAGGAAAAATTACAATATCTGATGATGATAGAGATATTAAAAATATATCACCGGATGGTTATTTTAAACTTACAAAATCTTCTTTTGGTAATACCCGTACTATTGAAATTGAAAGTGGCCAGAGTGGAAATCTGACAAAGAAATACTTTGAAGGAAGAAAAGAACTTGCTTTTGAACCTGAAGGGCAAGAGTGGTTAGAAGAAATTCTTATTGATGTTATAAGGAAAACCGGTATTGGCGGTAAAGAAAGAATCCTAAGAATTTATAATAAGGGTGGTGTTCGTGCTGTTTTGAATGAAATTGATGATTATGATAAAACCAGCGGATACTCTTATTATAAAAGTACTAGTCACGCGTTGTTTTATTTTGAATCTATTGAGTATAGTGGATATAACGTAAAAAACCTTTATTATAAAACTTTAGTAAATGAAATTTCATTAAGTAAAGAAGATTTAGTAATGGTTTTGCGTAAAATGGAGGACATTGTTTCAAATAGTACAAAAGGCACATTGTTAAGAGAGATTCTTAAAAAATATGAACTGGATTCTTATTTGATGGAAAAATTTCTTGAAACAACAGAAACATTAAGTTACAATACCGAAAGGGGAAATACTTTAAGAGTTTTTCAGAAGAAATATAAGATTGAAAGAGAAAACGCCAGAGAGTTCATTAATGTAATTGAGGACATGTCGTATAATTCTGAAAAAGGCAATGTATTAAAGCCTTTATTGGAATCTCAGAAGTTAGATAAGAATGTATTATCAGCAATAATAGATGCTGTTGACAATTTTAGCTCATATAGTGAAAGAGCAGCAGTATATAGAGTAATGACTCCTTATGTTGTTGGTGACGAAGAACTCACAAATCAATTACTACGCGCAGTTAATAATTTAAGTAGCAGCTATAGATATTTAAAAGACGAATTGGTTGAATACCTGGCAAAAGGGAAAGTTTTAACTGATAATGATCTTAGTAAATCCGCTGTATTAAATATTCTTGATATCGCAAGAACATATGATGCAAATACTAAGATAAGCACAACGCTAAGAAAATTGCATGGATCAATGACCAATGATAGGGAAGTGATACAGACATATTTTAATGTAATAAACAGTATGGACAATGAAATGGAACAATATAATCTTTTATTAGACTTACTGCGAGTTCACAAGTTAGACGAATTGGGTTATACATATTTACTTGATGCAGCTGAGGATATTGCTGATAGTGATTACAAACATGGAGCATCAGCAATATTAAGAACTGTAATTAAGGATTTACCAAATGACCCTGAGGTTTCTGAAGCATTTTTTGATGCATTGGACGAAATAGATCATAACTCGGGAAAAGAAGAAATAATAAGAATGTTTTGTGAGCGTGGTAATGTTGATAAAAGAACTGTGGTTTATTTGTTAAAGACAGTTGAAGATATTGATGTGGATGTTGAAAAAGCAACTGCATTAATTAATATTAAGAAAGTTATGCCCAAAAATGATGATGAGATCACATATATATATAATAGTGTGGCAAATGAAATAAAATCAGATTACGAATATGAAAGGGCAACAAAATAAATTTCCCGATATAGATTATTAAATTTTTAGCCTGAATAGTTGTTTTTTAAACTAGTGTTAAGTCAAGGATGTTATTTCTGGTAATATATTGTATATTTGCAAGAAACTGCTATGAAAAAATATAAAGT
>DAOVYZ010000135.1 GCA_030635365.1 Bacteroidales bacterium | reverse complement strand
TTTATTTATAATGATTAAAAATAAGAAAACCCAAAAATAGTTAATTCATATAACAAATACCAACTTTTATTTTTATTTGGTTAGTTCCTGAAAAACTTCTTCTAAACTCTTTTCTTTTTTTTGCATTGATAATACAGTAATATTTGATTTTACTGCAAAATTGAAAATGTTTTGACGAATATCTTTTGTTGTAGAACTTTGAATTAACCAGTTTTTACTATCAATTTTTACTACTTTATCTACGGACTCAATTTTTTCTAATTGTTGTTGCTTAACTTCTTTATCAAACTCAACGACAATAGTACTTTGAGTTTCTTGTGTATGTGTATATATTGAATCAATAGAATCATCAGCAACTATTTTTCCATTATTTATTATTATAATACGGTCACAAATTGCTTCAACTTCCTGCATAATATGTGTTGAGAGCATAACTGTTTTTTCTTTTCCTATTTCGGAGATTAAACTTCTAATCTCGACAATCTGATTAGGGTCTAGCCCTGATGTTGGTTCATCAAGAATTAGTATTGAGGGATCGTGTATAAGTGCCTGGGCAAGGCCAACTCTTTGGCGATAACCTTTTGATAAAGCTCCGATTTTTTTCTTTTGTTCAATCGTTAATCCTGTAAGCTGAATTATTTCATTAATTCTTGATTTAGTTTTATTACCTAACTTATAAATCCCGGCAATAAATTTTAGATACTCTTTAACATACATATCTGAATAAAGAGGGTTATTTTCAGGCAGATATCCAATATGTTTTCGTATTTCCAAGGAATTTTCAATTAAATCAAGGTCATTTATTTTTACTTGTCCGAAAGTAGGGGGAATAAAGCTGGTTAAAATTTTCATTGTGGTAGATGTTCCTGCGCCATTTGGACCCACAAACCCAACAATTTCTCCGGTTTTTATTTCAAAACTAATACTGTCAAGGGCCTTTTGCTTTTCATATATTTTGGTGAGATCTTTTACTATTATTGACATGGCTTATGTTTTTAAAACTGATACGAAAATACTGATTTTATGATAAAGTTTTAGATTTTGAGTCTCAAGTTTCAAGTTTTCTTAGAGCCTTCGTGGTAAAAAAGATATGTATTTACAATAATTTTCACAACTTTGCATATATTTAGTTTATACAAAATGAAATACGAAAATTATATAAATCTTTTTAAATATGAACGTTTAAAAACGGGATTAGTTAAGATTGGAAATATTAAGATTGGAGAGGGTAATCCGATTTGTATTCAATCGATGGTAAATACGAATACTTTAAATACTGATGAAACGGTTGAGCAGTCGCTTAGAATTATTAAAGAAGGAGGGGAGTTCGTCAGAATAACAGCACAAGGGGCTAATGAATCTGAGAATCTTAAGAATATTAAAAAAGAAATTCGAGTGAAAGGAATAGATACTCCAATTGTTGCCGATGTCCATTTTAATCCTAAAGCAGCTTTTGTTGCTGCTAAGATTGTTGAAAAGGTAAGGATTAACCCGGGAAATTTTGTAGATAAACAGAAAGTCTTTTCAGAAACTAATATCACAGACGAGGAATTTAAAGCAGGATTAATAAAGATTGAGGAAAAATTTATACCCTTAATTACTATTTGTAAAGAACATAATACAAGTCTTCGAATTGGTGTTAATCATGGGTCATTATCGGGCAGAATAATGCATAAATATGGTGATACATCTTACGGTATGGTTGAATCGGCTATGGAGTTTCTTAGGATATGTGTGCGAGAGGATTTTTTAAATATCGTTGTATCATTAAAATCAAGTAATACCCGAGTGATGGTTCAGGCAAATCGTTTAATAGTTGCTAAAATGATTGAGGAGGGAATGAGTTTTCCATTGCATTTAGGGGTAACTGAGGCTGGAGAAGGAGAGGATGGACGTATTAAATCGGCAGTTGGAATAGGAACATTATTAGCTGACGGAATTGGAGATACGATAAGGGTCTCACTTACAGAACCTCCTGAAAATGAAATTCCGGTTGCGCAAAAACTGGTTCATTATATCTCAGAAAGAATAGATCACAAACCTATCAAGGAAGTTGAGCCAATTCCAATCAATTTTTATGATTATCGCAAAAGAAAATCAAATGCTGTGTTAAGCATAGGAAATACAAATCATCCTATTGTAATTTCAAGCTATGATAAAGAAGGAGATTCATGGCCGGATTTTATTTATTTAGGGGATAAAATAATAGTTGAAAAGTTAAATGATAAATTAAATTACATTGTTGATGAGGTAATTTGGGAACAACAGATTTTTGAGAGCGAGAAAGTGTATCCTCTATTTTCTTCAATAAATAACTATTATTTCTGTGATAAAAAGTCTTCAAAATTGAATTTTATTAAAATTAATACTAGAGAATTAGATGAGGAGAGTTTAAAGAAAATTAAAAATGCAAAAGATTTGGTTTTAGTACTTGAAACGTCTAATAAAAATGGTTTTGCAGATCAAAGAGTGGTTTTTTTAAAATTAATAAATTTCAATTGTCTTAATCCTGTAATCATTAAAAGAAATTATAAAGAAGATGATTTAGAAAATTTACAGTTAAAATCTGCAAGTGATATTGGAGGATTATTTATTGATGGCTTGGGAGATGGGATTTGGGTTGATAACAAAGGAGCAATTGATAATCAAGATATTATTAATACGTCTTTTGGAATACTGCAAGCCAGCCGGGTTCGTATGTCTAAGACAGAATATATTTCATGTCCCGGTTGTGGAAGGACGCTTTTTGATTTGCAAAAAACAATATCAGAAATTCGCAAACGTACTTCACATTTGAAAAACCTTAAGATTGGTATTATGGGATGTATTGTTAACGGTCCGGGAGAAATGGCTGATGCAGATTATGGGTACGTAGGAGCAGGGTCTGGTAAAATTACTCTGTATAAGAACAAGGAGGTTGTTGAGAAAAATATTTCTGAGAAAAATGCAGTTGAAAAACTAATTCAATTAATAAAAGATAATGGAGATTGGATTGATTAGTTAAGAAATTTTATTTAAATCTACATTTCCATGTGACGATTGTTATGATGAAAAATCATTTTCATCTTTTAGTTCGAATAAAAGAAGATTCTGAAATTGGGTATTTAAATCCTGATAATTCAAAATCAGAAGATCCAAGTATTAAATGGAAAACATACAATTTTGAAGATTTCGGAAAGAAATTTAATAGAAAGCCGATACCCACACAACAATTTAAACATTTTTTCAATGCATATTCCCGTTGGTTTAATATAAGACATAACCGGAGAGGTTCTTTATTTGAAAAGAACTATGAACGCAAGGGAATAAATAGTCAAAAACAATTTATCAATCTAATTGTGTATATTCACAATAATCCGATGAAACATGGTTTTGTTGAACGCACCATAGAATATCCATGGACTTCTTATCATACAATCATATCAAAAAAGCCCACAAAAATTAAAAGAGAAGAACTCATCAGTTATTTTGACGATATTGAAAATTTTAAATATTTGCATAAAATGTCATTTGAAGAGAATGACAAAAGAATAAATGATTTAATAATAGAATAACGTTTCCATGTGGCAAATGCCACGATGGAAAGTTAACCCGCATTATTCATGCAAAAACGAAGTAAATTGTATGAATGTGTGATGGGTGGAGGGTTGCAATGCGGGAAACCCCGTTCCGATAACCATTGGAATAGTAAAGTCTGTCTCGGCCTGAATTATTCCACCGGTTTTTCCATAATTAAAAAAACCAGCAAACTGTCCTCCAGAAACTTCTTCCAAAGCAATATTTGCAAAACCCGTTGCCTGGAAGCCGTTAACTGATTTTCCATAATTTGCGAAACCACTTGCCTGCCCCCAGTTTACATCACCTGATGCAATATTTGCAAACCCGGTTAATTGTATTCCATCAATGTTTTTTGCGTAATTTGCAAAACCACTAACTTGTGCCGTTTTTACATCCTTTAATGCAACATTTGTAAATCCTGTTAACTGGACTCCGTCAACGTGTTGTGTGGTTAAATTGTTAAAACCGGAAACCTGAATACCATTCATATGTCCATGCAAGGTGTTTTGAAATCCAGCCAATTGTATGCCATTTATTGTATCCAACACAATGTTGCTAAATCCTCCAACTTGTACTCCTGAAACAGAACCCGAATTTACGTTAAACATTCCGGCAAACTGAAAGAAATTTGTATTTCCACCCACTAAATTTGCCATACCACTTATTTGTATACCATTCATATCTCGCCTTACTATATTGAGCAGTCCTCCTAATTCAAAACCATTGATCCCACCGGTGTATCCTGCTAAGATATTAAATGAATAATTATTATCAACAGAGCCGCCTAGTTTGTAGTTTGTACTGATATATGGGACTAAAGATATTTGATATTTACGTTTTTCATGTATTACTAAGTTATCGGAAATAACTTTTGATTCGTGCGGGACTAACAGGCTTACAACTTGGCGATTATGTATGTCATCCAGTTTAATGTTAACCGATTTAGATTCCATTTTACTGACTGATACTGTATGTGGTGTTAAATAGATATTATAATTTTGATTGTTTACAGAATTAACAATTATTATAGTATCCAAATAACCTCTTTTACTATAACTTAAACCACTGACTTCCTTTTTGGGAGGTATAGTTAAAGAATAAAAACCTTCGGAGTTTGATAGTGTTACAATCTCTCCATTAACCTCATAAATTGTTGCTTCTTTAATTTTATCACCGGTTCTTGAATCAATAATATATCCATAAATAATATATTCATTTTTTTGATAATCTTTGTTATAAATATTTTGAGGATTTTTTTTCATTAATACTACATGGCTACCAACAACTTTGTAATGAACAGTTCTGTTAAAAATAAGATCAATGAATTTACCTACTGTGATATTTTCTTTATTAAGAGAAACAGACTGTGTTATATCAAAGTTTTTAGAATTATAAGAAAAAGCAAATCCACCGTCTTCAGATATGTGGTCAAGAGCATCTCCCAAAGGAATATTATTAAATGAACATGAAACTCTTTTGTATAAGTAATTTGTTTGCGACAGTATGTTGGTATTTGAAAATACTATACTAAACAAAAATGTACAAAAAATAATCTTAAATGTTTTTTCCCGAACAGCCATTTCCTTTTATAGTAATAATGTTATTGTCTTTAGTATATTCAAACTCAAAGGTTGCAGCAATTACCTCAAGAATTTCATCAATAGAATTATTTGTAAATATTGTAGACAGGCGACAATAATAAATCGAAGTATCGTTAACTTGAATTTCAACGTTATGATAATTTTCTAACAACTCAAAAACTTTTTTTAAATCAGTATCATTAAATATTAAGGTATAATCTAACCAGTAGAGTTCATCAGGAATTTGTTCTGCAACATATACAGGTTTTCTTTCTTCAAGAGGAATGCGTCCTTTTTGTCCTGCTTCAAGTATTATTGCTGAAGTATCCAAACTCTTCGAATTTATTATATATAGCTTAACAATACCTTCTGTTACTATGACTTCAAGGTCAGAATCTGCATATGCTTTAACATTAAATGATGTTCCGAGAACTTGAACAAAGGCATTTTTTGTTTCAATAATGAAAGGTTGTCCTGCACGAGATTTAACATTAAAGAAGGCTTCTCCTTCTAATTTTATTCTTCTTTCGTTATTTGTAAATTGATTTGGATAGGTAATCTCTGAGTTTGAATTAAGTGCTACCTGTGATCCATCAGGGAGAGCATATCGTATAAATTCCTGGGCACTTGATAATTTTATATTGTTTTGACTTATTTCAGGTTGTTTTAGCAATTGAAAAATCCCAAAAACAATAATAATTGTTGCAGCAATACCTGACGAAATCCAAATTAATTTGGATTTTAATGGAATTGTCTTTATTGTTGATTTCTCTTCAAATTGATCTATTCTTTGAGACATTTTATCCCAGGCTGAAGGAGTATCAACAGGGACAGGATTAGGTGTAAGCCTCCCGGCTTCAGCCCAAATAGCCTCGTAATTATCTAAAAGTTTTTGATTCTTTTCCGATAAATGAAGCCATTCTTTAACCTGTAGTGTTTCCTCTTTACTTGTTTCTCCTAAAAGAAAGCGTAAAAGTAGTTTTTCATCAATATGTTCAGAGTTTTTATTCATTAGATACTCTATATGCTCAATTATATATCATTTGATTTATAGAAAAGTATGATTTTTAGATAATTTATTTGTTACTCGCACCCTCATAGCTTTCCCACAAACCCGCTCGTGAGGCCCATCATTCCTTCTTTTTAATTTACTACGTTCTTTCATTTTTATAATATTTAGTTACTTGCAAGCTTTTCTTATATTGATGGACGTTCATTAGTATGACAATTCATATTTATTTTTCCTCTATTCGAATAATTTAATTTTTAAATAAATCACTGAAAAATAATAGGAGCCAAGGCAAATAATCTGCTAGTTCTTGACGCAAAAATTTTAATGCCTTTACCATTTGATTTTCTACAGTACTCACAGAGATACTCAACTTGTCTGCAATTTCTTTATATTTAAGACTTTCATAACGACTCATAATAAATACCTTCTTTCTCTCAATAGGAAGTTGATTTATTGCTTCACGAATTTTTTGCTCTAATTCCGAAGTAATCATTTGATCTTCCGAAGATATTTCTTCAACGTTTAATGCCTGTTCATTATAAACTTTATAATTTTCACGAATATTTAAGTGTTTGAGGACATTCAAGCTTGAATTTCGAACAGCCCTAAAAAGGTAGCTTTGAACCGATGAAGTAATTGCTACAGTTTCCTTGTTTGTCCAGAGTTTAAATAATACCTCTTGAACAACTTCTTCGGAAGCATCAACATCTTTTAAGAAATTATTTGCATAAGCACACAAATTACTATAATATGTATTAAATAGTTTTTCGAAATCGGATTTCGTTACTATTTTAAAGGTTTTATATGCTACTTCTTCTTCCAAAAAAGAGTTTCTGAGTAGTTATTTAATTCCTGATCCATTTGTAGTTTCTTCATCAGGAACTACAAAATTCAATTTCCCATTCGTATCTTCTGCCATCAAAATCATTCCTTGAGATTCTATTCCCCGAATTTTCCTTGGCTCAAGATTTACCAAGATGCTTACTTGTTTTCCAATAATATCTTCAGGTTTATGATCAATAGCTATTCCCGAAATAACTGTACGCTGATCTATTCCGGTGTCAATTTTTAATTTTAATAACTTGTCTGTTTTTGGCACTCGCTCAGCTTCAAGAATTGTACCAACACGAATATCCATTTTTACAAAATCATCATAAGTAATATTAACTCTTGCAGGTTCCATTTTTGGTTCTTTTGTTTCAATAGCCTTTTTTGAATCTAGTAATTTTTGAACTTGTTTTTCAATTTCTTTATCTTCAATTTTATCAAAAAGTAGTTTTGCTTTGTTAATTTGGTGTCCTTCACTAATTAAGTCCGATTTACCAACCAATTCCCAATCAATATTTTTAATTCCTAAAAACTGCCGAAGTTTTTGTGCTGTAAATGGCAAAAATGGCTCCATAATAATCGATAATGCAGCAGTTATCTGAACAGAGATATTCATAATGGTTTTTACTCGTTCTGAATCTGTTTTAATAAGCTTCCAGGGTTCTGTATCAGCTAAATATTTATTTCCTAACCTTGCTAAATCCATTGCAATTTTTACTGCTTCGCGAAAACGGAATTTTTCAATACTATTTTCAAGGTTCTCCTTAATAGTTAAAATTTTTGCTAAAGTTTTTTTATCGAAGCTAGTTAACTCTCCTCGAGAAGGCACAATTCCACCATAATATTTATGCGTTAGAACTAAAGTCCTGTTCACAAAATTTCCTAATATGGCAACCAGCTCACTGTTATTGCGGGATTGAAAATCTTTCCAGGTAAAGTCATTGTCTTTTTGTTCAGGTGAGTTTGCACAAATTGTATAACGTAATACGTCTTGCTTCCCGGGAAAATCTTTTAGATATTCATGAATCCAAACTGCCCAGTTCCTGGATGTTGAAAGCTTGTCCCCTTCCAGATTTAAGAACTCGTTAGCAGGAACATTTTCAGGTAGAATATATTCACCGTGAGCTTTAAGCATTGCCGGGAAAATCAAACAATGAAAAACAATATTATCTTTTCCAATAAAATGGATTAGCTGCGAATCTTCATTTTGCCAATAATCTTTCCAGTTTTTTCCGTTTTCTTTTGCCCATGCTTTGGTTGCAGAAATGTATCC
>DAOVYZ010000486.1 GCA_030635365.1 Bacteroidales bacterium | reverse complement strand
TTGCAGATAGCTTCCCGAGAGCTTTTATCATTTCATCACTAAATCCTAATATGTTAACAACAGGAGACCGAATATCATGAGAAGTTATGTATACAACATTTTCAAGCTCTTCACTTTTTGCCATTAATCTAATGTACATTTCTTCTGCTCTTTCATCTGCTTTTTGCAATAGATTATTTGAATTGTCATCTGTAAATTGAACCACCTTAGATTTCTCATAACTCCTAATTACTCGTAAGGTTATTTCCTCAATTGAACTTTTTGAAACAAGATCGCATTTATTCTTTTTAAATATTGATTTTATAAAGTCAGGATTTCTATTATCAGACACTATTAGGATGTAGGTATTTTTACTTATATTCAAAATGCTGTCAATTCTATCTATATCCTCATTTGTAGTAATAAATATGTCCCATTGTGTACTCTTTAATTCAAGTTTCAATAACTCTGTATCTTCAATTAGCTTATGATTTAAAATATAGTTTAAATCAATTAATTCTTTCCCAACATTTTCAATGTAAGACTGCTGAATGTCAAAAAATATTGCGTTTATTTCAGTTTTCATAAATAATTATTTAATCAAATAAGATGTTATAATCCCGGCTTCATTCTTTTTAATAACCTCTAAATTAGTCCTGTAATATTAGGGAACCTCTAATAATTACTTTTTATTACAAGTGGCTACAAAAAATCATTACTTCGTTGTCAGGAAAAATCTTTCCTCGACATAGTTACCGCTATGCCTGTGGAATATTTTACCTTCCGCCTTGTACTGATCTTTTTCGCTGACTTTCATTTACAAAACCAATTATTAGAGGTTCCCTATAGTTTGTTTAATGGTTTTATTATTCTAATGTAATATATTTCTCAACTATGCTTATAAGTTCATCATAATCTATAGGTTTTGTAACATAACCATCACATCCCGCATCTATTGCCTTTTTCTTATCTCCATGTATAGCCAGTGCTGTTTGCGCTATAATTGGTATTGCCGGCATTTTTGATTTAATAATTTTAGTTGCTTCAAATCCATTCATAATAGGCATTTTTAAATCCATCATTATTAGATTAACATCTTGGTTTTCGTCTATAAGTTCTACAGCCTCCATTCCATTACGTGCTCGAACAACATTCTTTATACCCACACCATTGAATACTCTTTTAATATACTGATAATTAATTTCTTCATCTTCTGCAACTAAGATTTTTGCCATATCAAAACTCACAATAGGTTCAATCTCTTCCATAATTTCTGATTCCTCAGAAATAATTTTTGCTTTTTTAACCGGTAATATAAAATAAAATGTTGATCCGTATCCCTCAACCGATTCAACCCATATCTTACCCTTCAATATTTCAATATATCCTTTAGCAATTGCCAAGCCTAATCCCGTACCTCCATATGTCCTGGCCATATTTGTTTCAGCTTGCCTGAATCTTTCAAATATTTTTTCTCTAATATTAAGGCTTATTCCTATTCCTGTATCTCTAACATAAAATTCTATGTTGTTATCAATATATTTTGCTCCAAATTCAATTATACCCTCATGAGTAAACTTTATAGCATTCCCTACTAATTTAATTAAAATTTGACTAGTTTTTGTTTTATCAGTATAAAGAATTCTTTTACTATCCGGTATATTGGTATTTAATTTAAGCTCTAATCCTTTCTGTTCACATTGCTCCTTAAATTTCAAGAATGTTTCCTGAAGTACATCTACAAAATCAAACTCTTCATTAGTTATTTGAATCTGGTTTGTTTCTAATTTTGATATTTCCAGGATATCCTCAACTATACTTAACAACTGCCAACAACTTTCATGTATTGTTTTTATATACCTTATTTTATTATCATGAGCTAAATTTGGGTCTTTCAAAAATTGAGAGAACCCAATTATACCATTCATTGGTGTACGTACTTCATGTGACATGTTTGCCAAAAAAGAAGATTTTAGCTTATCACTCTCTTCAGCCTTTTCCTTTGCAACAGTAAGTTCATCAACATTTCTCGAATTAAATAATGCCAATGAAGCTAATTCTCCAAATGCAGAAACAATCTTTTTATCTGCTTTAGTAAAATTGCTTGGTTTATTTGCAAGTCCAATCACTCCTACTGCTTTGTTTTTAATTATTAAAGGAGCAAATAATACATTCTTCATTTCAACATGTCGCCCAGGGAAAAATTTTACCCATTCGGAATTACTTAATTCGTTTTCATATACTGTTTCTTTAAGCTTTTTTCGCAGTCCCCTAACAGACATAGATAAGTCAGTATCAACAGTACAACTATCATCTCCACCATCTAGAAACAGTACATCATTTTCCTCTCCATTATTCGACAAAAGTGCTACATATCCTATTTTTGCCCCTGTAAGTTTTTTACAATAATCAAACAAAACTCTGACCGTTTTTTCAAAGGAAGCAATTTCCAGTATCTTTTTCGCCCCATCCAGCAAAGCAGATATTTCATTATTCTTTAGTTGCATCTCAACAAGAAGATTTCTAACCTTTTGTTCCGATTCTTCAGCTTTTTCTTTTGCTTCAAGCAACTCTTTCTCTTTTAAAATCCTCTCAGAAATATCTTCTTTAATTGCCACGTAATGTGTTATTTCTCCATCAGCATTTAATATTGGCGATATTTTAGCTTCTTCGTAATATATCTTACCACTCTTCTTCTTATTTATAAATATACCTGTCCATGTTTCTCCCTTGGTAATTGTATCCCATAGATTTTGATATGTTTTTTTTGTTGTTCTGCCAGAATTCAATATCCTTGGATTCTGACCCAATACTTCTTCCTTTTTATATCCGGTAATTTTTACAAACGCATCATTAACATAATCAATATTGCCATTTACATCAGTTATCAC
>DAOVYZ010000061.1 GCA_030635365.1 Bacteroidales bacterium | reverse complement strand
TTGACTTAACACTAGTTGGTAACTGATAAACATAATCTTTAACCTTTTGTGCCCAATCTTTCGGGCTTTTCGATTTATCAAATTTAGAATATGAAATAGCCTTACCAATAGTTAATGTTATAGTTTTACCCCTCTGTTTAAAAAGCTCATTAATAAGATAAAACATTTCGATATTAACTTTTAAGCCAATAGTACTTCTGAAATTTGAAAGATTATAAAAAAAGTTTGAATTTTGCCCGTCAATATGTACAGGAACAATATCTCTTTTATGCTGTATTGCTTTTGTTATAAAACTCTTTTTCCATTCCAAATCAATAATTTTACCTTTTATTTTTCGGGAACATAAACCTGCAGGAAAGCTTAACACCTGGTTTTCTGACTGATAAGTTTCTTCAATTTTTCTAACATACTCTATGGATTGCTTTCCATACTTATTTACCGGAATAAAAATAGGATCCATATTGTCTAAATTCATCAAAATATCATTGACAAGAAATTTTAATTTGCTATGATATTTCCCAATTACATGCGTAAAAACTATGCCATCAAATCCACCAAGCGGGTGATTCGAAGTAAAAATATATCTGCCCTCCCGGGGAATATTATCCTCTCCATTAACTTTAACCTGTATATTGAACTTTTCTATAGAAGATTTTGCAAAATCAAGGCCTAGCTTACCGTCGTATAAAGGAATTAATTCATTAATTTCTTTTTGATGAATTATTTTTTCAATATAACGATAAACAAACCCGGGGAGCACTTTTGCCATCTTCGGATTTTTCTTTTTAAATATTTCTCGAACATTAACTTTTTCCATCTTTTAAAATGATTGGAACATATTATATAAATAGCAAAATTAAAACTTTTATTTTTTAAATCAGTGAGTCTATGATTTTGAATCCGATAACTATCGGATCAAAATCATTTAGCCGAATGATCCCGAGCGGTAGTCGAGGGATCTCAAGGGTTTTATTCTCCGCATTTTGGCGCATATAAAAAGATAATATTCCATTGAGATACCTCGTCAGCTTGCTACGAGGAGTTTCATTAATTTGTTAAATCCGGTTATCAAAAGAATCGAATAAGAATGCCTAATCTTAAAATCGGCATATCCTTTATATATAAAGGCTTTCCTGTATTGGTATTTAATCCATTTTCTATACTCCTCTTAAACAAACTGTTGAAAGTTATCAACAAAGTGGGAAAAAATGGTAGAAAGTGGTAAATTATGGGGAAATTTTGTATATTTTTACAGATTAAATAAACATGTTTTATGATAACGTTTATCGGCGATTATGATTGTAAAGTAGATGATAAAGGAAGAATTACCTTCCCATCATCTCTTAAAAAGCAGATGGGATCACCATCTGAAAGCCGATTTGTTGTCAAAAAAGACATATTTGAACAATGCTTAGTTCTATTCCCAATAGAAGAATGGGAAAGGCAAAATGCATTAATTAGAAGCAAAATTAATCCTTATAATAAGGAGCATAATAAATTTCTTAGAAATTTATATCGGGGTTCGGCAGAAATATTACCAGACAGCAACAATCGTATGCTTATCCCAAAACGACTGCTGGATTTAGTAAGCATTTCTAAAGAAGCAATTTTAGCAGGACAAGATGGCAAAATAGAAATTTGGCCGAAAGAGTTATATGAATCTACCGAAGAAAAATATGATGACTTTGCCAACCTGGCTGAAAAAATAATGGGAGGTAATTTCAATCTGGAAAATGATTAATAAATGGAATATCATAAACCAGTATTGCTCAAAGAAAGTGTTGATGGTTTGAAAATTAAACCTAATGGGGTTTATGTCGATGTAACTTTTGGAGGAGGGGGCCATTCACGCGAAATCATAAAACATATAAAAAAAGGCAAACTGGTTGCATTCGATCAGGATGATGACACTTTGCTAAATTTAATTGACAATAAACAATTTGTATTTGTTAATCACAATTTCAGGTTTTTAAAAAATTTTTTGAAGCACCATGAGATTGAGGAAATCGATGGTTTATTAGCAGATTTAGGAGTTTCGTCACATCACTTTGATAATCCTGATCGTGGATTTTCGTTCCGGTTTGATGGGGAACTGGATATGAGGATGAATAAAAGTGCTAAAACTTCGGCTAAAAATGTAGTAAATGAATACGAAGAAGAAAAATTGTCTAACATACTTTGGCAATACGGAGAATTAAAGAATAGCCGAAAACTGGCAAATGTTATAGTTGAGGAAAGAGCCAAAAAAAAAATAGAAACAACAAAAGAATTTACTGATGTTTTAATGCCCTTTTTACCAAAACATGCTGAACACAAATTTTTGGCAAAAGTATTTCAGGCATTACGAATTGAAGTAAATCGAGAAATAGAATTTTTAAAAGAAATGCTTCTTCAAACAATTGATATAATAAAACCGGGGGGCAGACTGGTAGTTATTACATATCATTCATTGGAAGACCGCATTGTAAAAAAATTTATAAAAAACGGGCTTTTTGAAGGAGAAGTGGAAAAAGATTTTTTTGGAAATGTTAACACTCCCTTCAAACCAATAAACAGAAAAATAATTGTTCCAACTGAATCTGAAATTAATGAAAACAATAGGGCACGTAGTGCAAAATTAAGAATAGCCGAAAGAATATGATTGGTGATAAAAAAGATAATATAGAATTCATTGAAGAAAAACAGGAACGCCGAGAAATTAGATTTGGGTCTATCAAAGACTTACTTGACGGTTCATTAATAGCTAATGACTTTATAGTAAAACAACTTCCCTATATCGTTTTTCTTGTTGTTCTAGCATTTATATATATCGCTAATCGCTATCATGCAGAGAAAGTAGTTCGTACTAATATCCAAATAACTAAAGAAATAAATGAAATGCGGGCTGAAGCGATCACAACATCATCAGAGTTAATGCTTATTAGCAGACAGTCGGAGGTTGCAAAGATTGTTGAAAACAGGGGGCTTGGATTAAAAGAGTCAGTAGTACCACCAAAAAAAATAATTATTGAAAAATAGACGATTTTATGTCTTTAAAAAAAGAAATAGTATGGAGAGTTGGCGTGATTTACATTTTCATGTTAGCCTTTGCTATTCTTATAATCGGCAAAATATTCTATTTGCAATTAATTGAAGGGGGAAAATGGAAAGATAAAGCACAAACTCTTACGCTAAAAGATATTACCATTGAATCAAATAGAGGCGACATATTGGCTGAAGATGGCCGCCTGTTAGCAAGTTCAATTCCATATTACGAAATCCGAATGGATACCAGAAGTACAGGAATGAACAATTCAACATTCAACTCAAATATTGATTCACTTGCATATAAACTATCTGAATTATTTCGTGACAAAACTGCCACTGAATATAAAAATGATCTTGTAACTGCCAGAAAAAATAGTGAACGATTTTATTTAATAAAACGAAGTGTTAACTATAATCAACTTAAAAGACTAAAAACATTTCCAATTTTTAGATTAGGCCAATATAAAGGAGGGTTTATAGCCTTACAGACTAACTTAAGAATTCAACCACATGTAGGTTTAGCATCAAGAACTATAGGATATACCACAAAAGGAGAAGGAGGAAATGTTGTAGGCATAGAAGGTGCTTTTGATAAAGAACTGGAAGGGGTTGAAGGTATAAGGCTTATGCAAAAATTACAAGGGAATATCTGGATGCCTGTTCATGACGGAAACGAAGTGGAACCAAAAGATGGTAAGGATGTGGTTACAACAATTGATGTTGACATACAAGATGTTGCTGAAAATGCTTTGCTTAAACAGTTAATCAGGCATGAGGCACATCATGGCACGGCTGTATTAATGGAAGTTTCAACTGGTGATATTAAAGCAATAGTAAATCTTCAAAGAAATAGTAAAGGAGAATACAAAGAATCATATAATTATGCGATAGGTGAAAGCCGTGCACCGGGATCAACATTCAAATTGGCTTCGGCCATTGCTTTATTGGAAGATGGATATGTTGATTTAGAAGACACCATTAATACAGGAAATGGTAAAATTCAATATTATGATAAGACTATCACCGATACAAAATTAGGAGGTTACGGTATTCTAACATTTCAAGAAGTTTTTGAATTTTCTTCAAATGTAGGGATATCAAAACTTGTTACAGATTACTATACAGGTAAAGAAGAAAAATTCATCAACAGGCTTTATAGCATGAATTTAAATAATCGCCTGGGCATTGCAATTAAAGGTGAAGGCGAGCCGGAAGTAAAATATCCCGGAGATAGATTGTGGTCAGGAGTTTCACTCCCACAAATGTCAATTGGTTATGAAGTAAGATTAACTCCTTTACAGACACTTGCTTTATTTAATGCCATAGCAAATAATGGTAAAATGGTTAAGCCCAAATTTGTTAAAGCATTAATGTATCATGGTTCTCGAATTAAAACATTTGATACAGAAATATTAAACCACTCCATTTGCTCAAGATCAACCTTACGAAAAATTAAAATAATGCTCGAAGGGGTTGTTGAACGTGGTACAGCTCGTAATCTTAAAAATAGTAATTATAAAATAGCTGGGAAAACAGGTACAGCTCAAATTGCTGACAAAGAATCAGGATATAGCGACAAGTCAAAAATTAGCTATCAGGCATCCTTTGCAGGCTACTTCCCTGCCGACAACCCCAAATATTCATGTATTGTTGTAGTTAACGCACCATCGCGAAATGTTTATTATGGCAACCTGGTTGCAGGCCCTGTTTTTAAAGAAATCGCCGATAAAGTATATGCAACCAACCTGGAGATGCATGAAAGTTTAAATCTTGCTGTTAACAAAGAGAGAACAGAAATAAAAATTCCATATACCAAAAAAAGTCATAAAGATGAGTTAAAATCTGTACTTGCTGACTTAGGTATTAGGGTAAATGATAATAAAGCTAATTCGGATTGGGTGCTAACAACAAAATTAGACTCATGTGTAAAATTAGGCAATCAGATTATCAAAGAAAATTTAATGCCTAATGTTAAGGGCATGGGAGTTAAGGATGCAGCTTTCATCCTTGAGAATTTAGGGCTAAGTTTTGAGTTACTCGGGCGAGGTACAATAACAGAACAATCTATAGCTCCCGGATCCAGAATTTACAGGGGCGATTTAGTTACTCTTAAAATGTCATTTAATTAAAACGAAATTGAGAATTTTAAACGACATATTAGAATCTATTAATACAATTGAGGTAATTGGAAATACTGCAATTCCTATTACTTCAATAACATTCGATTCGCGAAATATTATAGCAGGGTGTTTGTTCATTGCTATAAAAGGCACTCAGACTGATGGGCATGATTATATTGAAACTACAATTGCAGCAGGTGCTACAGCAATAGTATCTGAGACTATTCAAAAAAAACAATTCAAAAATATCACTTTTGTAAAGGTTAATGATACCTCTTATGCATTAGGTATAATCGCATCCAACTTCTATAACAATCCTTCATCAAAACTAAAACTGGTTGGTGTAACAGGTACAAATGGTAAAACAACTATTGCAACCTTGCTTTATAATCTTATTCAGAAATTAGGGTATAAAGCAGGATTGATGTCAACAATCAGAAACTATATTGGTGATGAGCCCATTGATGCAACCCATACAACACCTGACGCAATTCAAATAAATAAGTTACTAAAACAAATGATTGATAAAGGCTGTGAATACTGCTTTATGGAAGTTAGTTCTCACGCAATTCATCAGCAAAGAATTTCAGGATTGAAATTCACAGGGGCAATATTTACAAATATAACACATGACCATTTAGATTATCACGAAACTTTTGCAGAGTATATTAAAGCTAAAAAGAAATTCTTTGATAATCTCAAACCAGAAAGTTTTGCAATAATTAACAATGATGACAAAAATGGAAAGATAATGGTGCAAAACACCAAAGCCCGGGTAAAAAAGTATGCTATTCAGTCGGCCGCTGACTTCAAAGCTAAAATTATTGAGAGCCATTTTGAAGGATCATTATTAAAAATTGATAATGCCGACTTATGGACATACTTTATTGGGAAATTTAATGCATATAATTTATTAGCTACATATGCTTGTTGTAGTATGTTTGGCTTTGAAAAAAACAAAATCTTAACTGCTATAAGTGAAATGAAACCTGTTGAGGGGAGATTTGAAACATTCAGGTCACAAAATGAAATTACTGCTATAGTAGATTATGCACATACTCCTGATGCTTTACTAAATGTTTTAAATGCTATAAACCAAATACGCAATGCCGACCAGGATTTAATAACTATAGTGGGTGCAGGTGGAGACAGAGATAAAACGAAACGCCCTGATATGGCAAAAATTGCATCACAAAATAGCAGCAAGGTAATATTAACATCCGACAATCCCAGGTCAGAAGATCCTAATGCGATAATTGAAGATATGAAAGCTGGCATAGATCAGGAAAATAATAAAAAAGTTTTAGCTATCACAGACCGTAAGGAAGGAATTAGAACAGCCTGTTTATTAGCTAAAAAAGGAGATATAATTCTAATTGCCGGTAAAGGCCATGAGACATACCAGGAAATTAACGGAATAAAACATCACTTTGATGACCGTGAAATAATAAAACAAATTTTTAATGAACTATATAACTAACAAGCATCATGCTTTACTATTTATTTGCATATTTAGAACAGTTTGATATTCCGGGAGCAGGAATGTTTCAATACATTTCTTTCCGCTCGGCAATAACCATAATTACCTCCCTGATTATCTCTATGGTATTTGGAAAATATATCATTAATTTTTTGCGAAAGCAACAAATTGGTGAGGAAATTCGTGATCTTGGGCTTGAGGGGCAACTTAATAAAAAAGGGACTCCTACCATGGGAGGTATAATAATATTAGGTTCCATAATAATACCAACATTATTATTTGCCAATATCTTAAATATATATGTAATACTAATGCTTATTACAACCTTATGGCTTGGAACTATAGGGTTTGTTGATGATTATATCAAGATATTTAAAAAGAATAAGCAAGGGCTAACAGGCAAATTTAAAATTGTAGGTCAAATTGGGTTAGGATTAATAATTGGGTTAACTTTATTTATTAGTGATGATGTAGTTGTAAGGGAAAAAATAATAAATAACACTGAAACTACCCAAACTGAAATAGTTGAAACAACAGATGATTTAGAAGAAATAAAACAACAATTTACGCATGATATTAAATCAACAAAAACTACTATTCCTTTTTTCAAGAATAACGAATTTGATTATGAATATCTGGTAAAATTCATGGGTAAACATAGTCAAAAAGCTGCATGGTTAGTTTTTATTATAGTTGTAATTCTTATTGTTACAGCTGTTTCAAATGGAGCAAATCTTACTGATGGATTAGACGGATTAGCTACAGGAACATCAGCAATTGTTGGTTCAACCCTTGGTATCCTGGCATATCTCTCCGGTAATATGATTTATGCAGACTATCTTAATATTATGTATATCCCCCAAACCGGCGAACTTGTGGTGTTTATGAGTGCATTTATAGGTGCTACCATAGGATTCTTATGGTATAACTCATATCCTGCACAAGTATTTATGGGGGATACAGGAAGTTTATCGCTTGGAGGAATTATCGCCGTTTTTGCAATTATAATCCGTAAAGAACTATTAATTCCGATATTATGTGGAATATTCTTAGTAGAAAATTTATCTGTTGTATTGCAGGTAAGCTATTTTAAATACACAAAACGCAAATATGGAGAAGGCCGCAGGATTTTCAAAATGTCACCTTTACATCATCATTATCAGTTAAAGGGGTATTCTGAACCTAAAATAGTAATGCGATTTATGATAGTAGCAATACTGTTGGCAGTAATTACAATTGTTACACTTAAAATCAGATAATATATATAATGAAGAAACGAATTGTCATATTAGGAGCTGGGGAAAGTGGTGTTGGATCTGCTATTCTTGCTAAAAAGAATGGAGAAGGTGTTTTCGTTTCTGATTTTGGAAAAATTAAAGAAAAATACAAGCAAAAACTTAATGATCATAAAATACAATGGGAAGAAGAAAAGCATACTGAAGACTTAATTTTAAATGCCAACGAAATAATAAAAAGCCCCGGCATACCTGACAAAGTTGATATTGTTAAATCAGCAATTCAAAAAAACATTCCTGTTATTTCCGAAATAGAATATGCATCAAAGTATACAAATGCTTACAAGATTTGCATTACAGGAAGCAATGGAAAAACAACTACGGCTACATTAACATATCATATTCTCAAAAATGCAGGATTAAATATTGGTTTAGCCGGAAATGTAGGTAAAAGTTGGGCACAACAAGTGGCAGAAGAAAATTACGAGTACTATGTAATTGAATTAAGTAGTTTTCAGCTTGACAACATGTATGATTTTAAAGCAGACATAGCTATTTTAATGAATATTACACCAGACCACCTGGATAGGTATGACGGAATGCAGGGTTATACAAACTCAAAATTCAGAATCATTCAAAATCAAACTGAAGAAGACTTTTTTATCTACTGTGCAGATGACGATATTACAAATAAAGAAATTACAAAACGAAATATAATAGCTAAAAAACTTCCTTTCTCACTTAAAGAGAAACAACTGGAAGGTGCTTATAAAGAAAATAACAATATAAATATTAAATATAAATCAAACAAGCTAACTATGTCAATACACGATCTGGCTTTAAAAGGGCAGCACAATACTTATAATTCTATGGCTGCCGGAATTGCCGCACAAGTGCTCAAAATCCGTAAAGAAGATATTCGGGAAAGCCTGAGTAACTTCCATGGAGTTGAGCATAGACTTGAACCAGTACTTAAGGTACATGGTATCGAATTCATTAATGACTCAAAGGCAACAAATGTAAATTCAACCTGGTATGCTTTGGAAAGCATGTCCGATAATTTGATTTGGATTGCAGGAGGAATTGATAAAGGAAATGATTATTCGATACTCGATGAATTAGTACGCAAGAAAGTAAAAGCAATCATATGCCTTGGTACAGACAATGCTAAAATACATAAGGTTTTTGATAATACTGTGGATACAATTATTGATGTCCAGTCAGCATCCGAAGCAGTAAAAACAGCATATTACCTTGCCAAAAAAGGTGATTCTGTGCTATTATCGCCTGCTTGTGCCAGTTTCGATCTTTTTGAAAATTATGAAGATCGCGGAAACCAGTTCAAGCAAGCAGTGAGAGATTTGTGATTTATAAACAGAACTTATAATATAAGAATCTGATAAAGATATGAGATTAAAGGAGATTCTGCCTAAATATTTTAAAGGTGACCGGGTAATATGGGGAGTAATATTTTTACTCTCAATATTCTCTTTATTGGCAGTTTATAGCTCTACCGGAACACTTGCGTATAAGTACCAGGAAGGGAATACTGCTTACTATATTGTTAAACATTTTGTACTATTGGTAGCAGGACTTGGCATAATATTTATAACACATTTAATTCCATTTAAATATTATTCCCGTTTATCTCAGTTATTCTTATATCTATCGATTTTCTTACTTGCAATTACTTTGGTTATGGGTACCAGTCTAAATCAGGCATCGCGTTGGTTAACCTTACCCGGATTAGGTTTTACAATTCAAACATCCGATTTTGCAAAACTGGCTTTGATAATGTATTTAGCTCGTGTATTATCATTGCGCCAAAATAAAATTTCTGATTTTAATGGAGTTTTTGTTTCTCTGATCCTACCTATAGTAATTGTTTGTGGATTAATTATGCCTGCAAATCTATCAACAGCTCTAATCTTATTTGCATCATCATTTTTGTTAATGTTTATTGGCCGAGTAAAAGTAAGGTATCTCTTCGGTATTGGCTTTGTAGGTATTCTAATTATTGCATTAATTATTGCCGGAGTAATAATAACGGGCAAAGAAGGGCGTGTTGGTACATGGCAAAACCGTATAGAAAGTTATTTTGGCGGTGAAAATGAAGATAACTACCAGATAGAACAAAGTAAAATAGCAATAGCTACAGGAGGAATCTTTGGAAAAGGGCCTGGTAATAGTACGCAACGTAACTTTTTACCACACCCCTACTCTGATTTTATTTATGCAATAATAATTGAAGAGTATGGCTTTTTTGGTGGAATTATTGTATTGTTTTTGTACCTGTTCCTACTATACAGAGCAGGAGTTATAGTAAGAAAATGCAGACGGACATTTGCGGCTTTTCTTGCAATTGGATTAACATTAAGCCTGGTTTTCCAGGCTATGATAAATATGGGCGTAGCAGTACATCTTTTTCCTGTAACAGGACAAACTCTTCCCTTAGTTAGCATGGGAGGTTCGTCAATTTTATTTACAGGAGTGGCATTCGGAATTATTTTAAGCGTAAGCCGAAGTATTGAAAAAAATGAAGAACTAATTATAAATCCAAGGATACAAACTGAGGGTGAAACAGAAGAATAAAAATATAATAATAAGTGGAGGTGGAACAGGAGGACATGTTTTCCCTGCAATTTCTATTGCTAATGCAATAAAAGAAATTGAACCTGAAACCATTTTTCTTTTTGTAGGTGCTTTAGGA
>DAOVYZ010000017.1 GCA_030635365.1 Bacteroidales bacterium | reverse complement strand
GTATGTAATGTTTCGGGAATATTCTTTCCGGCAGCTGAAATGCAGCCTATGCTGGATATTGCAATAAAATTATTTTCCATTATTTCATTTTTTTCTTTACTAAGTAAATTTTATAGTTATATTTATGGTTTTTGAAATTCAAATATTAATCTTGTTCCATCTTTTCTATTAATTAAAGGAATATTTAGTTTCTCACCACTTTTAATAGACTTAAGAAATATTACACCACTTAAAGAATTACCTGGCTCCACAGAAATATCAGCTATTTCCTTAGACAAGTAATCATTTTTCATATTCTCATTTATTTTACTAACACGAATATGAAGAGGAGGCCAAATGCCACCATATTTCATTTTACTCAGAAAACAACTTCTAGCTGCTTTTACAGCATATATATATCGAGAATCAATATTTTCTTTTCTAAAACCATAAGTCACATTACTTTTATTGTCTATAACAATAAATACCGGGTGAATCCCTTTTTTATCCATATTACAACTAAATGTTTCTTTTGCTTCATCACAATTATAAAACTTTACAGCCACAGAAATATCTTTCAACTTAATAGAATTAGTATAATCTTCAATATAATTGCTTGGTAACCTACCAGCGTAGAATGAACCACAACCGGAAATAAGCGACATTAAAGATATAGCTATCAAAAGACTCGTTGTTTTTTGAAACATTTTAAACTCCTTTTTATATTTTTTTTCATTTAACATATTTCTAATCGGCATTGTCTTTAATATTATCAACAACATATTTCGCCAAGGTATCTATCGAATAAAATATTTCTCGTCCTTTATTCATGTCCTTAACTTCCAAGCCAAAATTCCTTTGGAGCAACACTACTATCTCAACAGCATCCAATGAATCCAGACCTAATCCTTCACCAAAAAGTATCTCATCATCTTTAATGTCTTCAGGTTTAATATCTTCAAGCGACAAATGATCTACTAACAAAACTTTCAACTTCTCTCTCATTTCAGTTAATTCTTTGTTTTCTTCACACATTACTTTTCTCCTTAAGTTTTAATGTTTATTCCATACATCCTCAAAAAGGAAACACTGGTATGGATAACTTTCGACATAATTATTTAAAACATTCGCGTATTTCTGCATATACTTTTTCAATTGTTGTTTTTTATTTAATTTATTTTCGTACTTTGGTAAAATAATATTATTGAAATCAACACAATATTTTTTATGTCCCAGTTTAGCTGTTAATAAAACAATAATTGGACATTCCAAAGTTGCTGCTATTAAAAAGGCTCCTAATGGCAACCCGGCTTTGTCTCCCATAAAATCAACATCAAGATACGGGAAATTGTATTTTCGATCTCCCATAATAGAGACAACATCTCCATTATTTATCTTCTCAATAATTTCAAGAGTACCGCCAAAATCTTGTTCTAGAGATATAATTTTTACTTTTTCTCCTTCAGAATAAATTTTTAAATGTTTTTTTACAGCCGCGTTATCTTCCGGCCGCATTAAAAGATAAATATCTTTCTTCAATTCTTGCAAACAAGACAGAGCTACCTGCCAATTTCCCACATGTGATGTTACTAATATGCATCCTTTTTTATTTTGATTCACAATCTCTTTAACAGAATCAAATCCTTTAATTTGAAAGGTAAATCCTTTATATCCTGAGGCCGCGGCATATCTATCAATTAAGGCTTTCCCTTGATTTATGAAAAGCTGATATACCCGCCAATGCTTCTTAAAGAATGTTTCATTTTTAAAACGTCTTTCTGTATACGCCAATGCCCCTTTAACAGCTACCTTATCAAATAATAAATAATGGATGCTAACTAAATACAATAAACTATACGCACCTTTTAATCCGAACAACTTTGTAAAAATTATGAAGATCTGTAAGCCTAATTCATTGCCTCTTTTTTTTACTTTAATCTTTTTAGGCACTAGCAACTTCCTTACTGGCTCTGTCCCGCAATAATTTTGAAATGAAATAAACAACAATTCCCACAACTATTGACAATACCGGAGCAATAATTAAAGAACCCAACAGCCACTCCCACAGGCGTGAAGAGAATTGACCAAAAACAGTATTAAAAGAAACTTCGGTTAGCCACCGGCCATTTCTCATATAATACCCAAGTTCAATGCAAGCTACCGGTACAAATGGGGGTATACATAAGTTTTGTATAGATACAGCCATAACCTTATTTAAATTCAGACGCATTGTCACATAAATGATAACTATGGTATGAATAGAAATAAGCGGTAATACAGCAAGAAAAATACCTACTGCAGCCGAGGCAGCTAAACCCATAGGAGTCGCATTCTCCTTAAGTAAAAATTTTAAAACCTTAAAAGGATTTTGAAATAATTTTTTGTAAATTACATTTTCTTTTCTCAGAATCAATTTTTTGTTTGGAAACGGTAATAACTTTCTCAAAACAAGCTTTGTATGCATTCTTGAAATCTGCAAATTATCCCAAAATCCTTTAAAATGCGAAATCCGCTCTTCTTCTTTAGCATAACGCACACCAATTTCCACAGTTTTGATCCTTAAACCAGCCCACGCTGCTTTTGCGATGACTTCGGTCTCAAAATCGTAATGATGACCTTTCAGATTTAATTGCATAACATAATTAACAGGATATGCTCGATATCCGCTTTGACAATCATTAATTGATAAGCCTGTTTCTACCTTAAACCAAAAGTTCGATAAATTTCTTCCGAATTTACTTTTTGATGGAACATTCTCGACAGTAAAGTCTCGGGACCCTATTACAATAAGATCGTGCTGACCTTTAATTTTAGAAATCATTTTAACTATATCTTCCGGATAATGTTGACCGTCAGCATCAAGTGTAATCGCGTATTTTCCGTTTTGTTTCTGAACATATTTTAAACCGGTCATCAAAGCTGAACCTTTACCTTGATTAGTCTCATGCTTAATAACAACGACGTGTTCATCTGATAAAACATGAGTCACATTAATATCTGTACTACCATCGTCAACAACCACAATATTATCGACTTGTTTTTTGCATCCCAAAACGACATTTTTTAAGGTTTTTCCATTGTTATAAACAGGGATAATACACCAAGTGTCTTCTTTTTTAAAATCACTTTTTGTCATAACTTTTATACCTTTTTCGTTTTTCTTTTCCTTTCAGCAACATATCCCATAAACAGCCTGAATAGCCCATCTTATGAAGAAATTGTAAACTGCTATCCAATGAATCAGGAGGAAAAATGCAATTTCTCATTCCTTTAAACCCTTTTGTTAATGTTTCTTCCATCCATTCTTTATCAACTAAAGGGTCTATATAATAAACAGCTTCTAAAAGATCTGTGTTCTTTCCAATAACCCCATCGTTCTCTGCAATCTTTAATAATGGTGTATTTGGTAAAATTCGTATCCCCATAAATATAAATGAAACTGAATTTTTTAGTCTTTTAATATTTTCTATACCTTCCAAAACTGTTTCTTTTGTTTCTCCGGGACATCCAAACATATAATAATGCGCGACTGCAACCTCATGTTTTACAAATATATCATTTGATTCAATAATATCTTTAAATAAAAAAGATTTGCCTATTTTTTTTAATGTCGTATCCGTAGGCGCGTCTGATCCCAACTCTGCGGCTCGTAACCCCGTATCTTTCATCAACTCTACAACTTCATCTGTTAATCCTTTGGGGGTAAAGAAGGCTGTCCATGGAACACTTATATTCCGGATTTTCATTTCCTGTAAAACTTTTAAGTATTCCCCTTGAGAATCATTAAAAACAGAATCTGTAAAAAAAATGAGTTTTGCCCCATACTGTTCGCTCAATATTTGAATATCATCAACAACAGCCTTTGGATTTCTGGCCCTGATATTTAATCCTTCCAACATAGGATAAGAACAATAAACACATTTAAAAGGGCAACCTCTTTTTGTCTGAATAGCTGCAACATTACCACTTTGTAAATAAAATTTCATTAATTCGGAATCATATAGTGCACTAGGGATTTTTAATCCGTTTATCGGAGTTTTACTGTACAGGCATTTTTCATTCGGGAAAATACTTTTTTCAGCATTTTTCGTGAATTCAACCATCAATTCTTCACCTTCTCCCACTATTCCATAATCTGCCCCTGATTTATTAATAATAATATCCGGCATAATAGAAAAGGCGGAACCGCCTAATATCACAATAGCTTTTGAATTTTCCTTAATCATCTTAACAATATCTATAACAGCCCCGATATACCGTTGTTCGTTCATCAAATTCACATTATCTATGTTACGAATAGAAATCCCCACAATATCCGGTTTAATTTTTTTCAATTCTTCATTAAGGATATCCAGAGACTTTTCGCTTTTTAGATAATCTCTTTGTTCAACGTCGACTCCGGAATTTTTTAAAGCAGATGCAACCATACTCATACCCAGAGGATAAATCGTATACGGTGTATTTGCTATATTTGAAGATATCAATAAAACTTTCATGTTTATTTTACCATCCTCCTACTTTTAATTTTTTTTTCTTAAAAGTCCCATCGGCTTTTTCTTTTTTTATAACATCCATGAATAATTTTGCCATTTTAATTTCTTGGCAACAATCACTATAAAAAGTATCCCAGGCATAGTGATACATCTTCTGTAAAGAGTCTACTGACATTAGTTTTGGTTGAAATAGAACTTCACCACAGGTGTATTTAATCCAATCATTATTCAAAATCCTTCCTTGATCTTCCATTTTTTTTCTAAAAGGAGTATGAGGGAAAGGTGTCAAAATAGTGAATTCAGCCAAATCCAACTCAATTTCCATGAGAAAATCAACCAAACGTTTTATATAATCTTCATCATGATGATCTAGACCAAGAAGGATTGTTCCTTCAACGCCAATACCTCTATCTTTTAACCTTTTAACCTTGTTACGCATATGATCCGAAGTATCCACAATTGCTTGATACACATACCAACATCCGGCTTTAGCTGCTAAATCAAGTATTTCGTCATCATCCTTAATAGGATGAGAAATCCACTTCTTTTTTAAAGGCGCAATTTCACGAAATAATTCTTTTTCCCACTCATCATCCTGAGCTAGAGAATTATCGACAATGAATAATCGATTATTATCGATGCTTTCCAGCTCTTTAATTACTTTTTCCATCGGTCTAGGTCGAAAACACTTTCCTCCAAGAAATCTTGCGCAACAGGGAAAACAATTAAATTTGCAGCCTCTTGATAAGTGCACAAGATCAACCATTTGTACACCTCTAAAATTATATAATTCATGGTTAAGAATATCCCGTCTTGCTGTATCAACCAAGTTTATATTTGGCAATTTATTTTGATAATTATAAACTTGTTTTAATTTTCCATTTTTAAAATCTTCTAAAAGATTTCCAATTAATCCTTCGGCTTCACCTAAAAATACTGCATCCGCATGCGGAATAGTTTCTTCATGATGAAGCATTGTTGCGATTCCCCCAAAAACAACTTTTTTTCCCATTGCTCTAAAGTTATCAGCAATTTCCCAAGCTCTTGGCATTTGACAGGTTAGCATTACAGACATGGCTATCAAATCAGCTGTTTCATTAAAATCAATTTCTTTAACATTTTCATCAATTAATTTGATCTCAATTTCAGGTTCAAGGGCTGCTGCAAAGCAAACTGGTCCATGAGGAGGTAAATTAAAGGTTGTTTGTTCTTTAAGTTTTGGCCATTTAGGGTAAATAATCAATATTTTCATTTTTATCCTTTTTGCGAGATATTGTTTATAATTTCAGATAATCCGGGTGTATTTTTAAGCGACTTTTGTATTTTTTCCAATGATATATTTCCATTTTCTGATGAGATATTCTTTTTTCTCAAATAAAAACAGATAGCTTCATCTTCACTGGAATTGACTAACAAAAGATCGGTTGTTTCTTTTCTTTCTATCATCATTCGTCCTTGCTCAAGAAGTTGATTTGTTTGATCTTCTTTAAATGTAAAATACGCGACAGGTCCTTGACATCCAAAATTAATGGCTGCTTCAGCAATCGGGGTTGAAGGTAACGTATAAATGAACAAATTACCTCGAGAAAGCTTTCTCCCACAATCAACATAATCTTTGAAATATTTTATATTTGAGTTTAAACAATCTTCTTCATTTGTACTTAAAATTCCTACACTTTGCATATTATCTTTCAAATAGCTGATATCTGCATCATACAAAGTTAGAGAAATCACCAAACATGTATTTTTTGAAACATGGTCAAATCTTCCGAAATTTTTAATGTTGTTTTGTATAATTCCTTTTTCTTTGAATTGAGAATAAAGGTCTCTTCTGTTTTCATATGTACCGGAAATTTTTTTACACGCGGTTCCTAACTTATTATTTGTTATCCAACTTATTCCTGCAACAAAAATCATACTATTTTCTTTACGCTCCTATTATCAACGCGGAATTGATACCGCCAAAACCAGAATTCGTTGATAAGACAATATCATTCAACAATTCTATTTTTTCTTTTTTAATCCATCCTTGAGCTTGTTCTTCAATTTCTTCAACACCTACAGTCGGAGGAAGTACATTGTTTTTTATTGTTTCCAAGGCAATAAGCAGATCCATAATTCCTGCAGCACCCATAGTATGGCCAATCCCGCCTTTAATAGAATATGCGGGGCAAATTTTCTTTCTAAACATTTTTTTAAAAGCTTTGAGTTCCATTGCATCATTATAAACTGTTCCTGTACCATGGGCACATATACTTTTAATATCTTCTTTTGTAATTCCTCCAATATCCAATGCTCTTTCAATGGAAAGATACAAACCTTCTCCATCTATTGATGGTCCTGTCATGTGGTTGGCATCACAAGACATACCCCAGCCAATAATTTTAGCTGAAATATTTCTATTTTCTTTTTCTGCTCTTTCTCGACTCATTAAAAGCGTATATGCAGCTGCTTCTCCAATATTAATACCTTCTCTTTTTTTATCAAAAGGTCTTGCACTCTGCTTATCTAAAGCCATTAGAGATGAAAACCCGGACATTATAAACTCACTTACACAATCGCAAGCAACAATTAAAATGCAATCTTTTTCACCTGACCTTATTATTGAAGCAGCTCTTGCAATAGCGATACTAGATGACGCGCATGCAGCTGAAACTACCATACCTTTTCCTTTTATTTCAAACAAAGCACTTGTTTTTTCTAACAACTGCCCCAAACAACTTTGTTTAGTATTTATATTACCTGTTAATACTTCCTCTTCCAGAAAATTGATTTCACCATTTAAAGATGCCAGCATTAGATCAGCATCTTCCGGAATTACTTGATTAACACTCTTTTTGAGTTTCTCGAGCATTTGACATACAATTGATTTTCTATTCCTAAAAATAAGATCTTTAATTGTAGCTGCTTTACTGGACGTAAAATTACTAGTATCAAATCTTTCAATATTTGTTATTGAAGTTTTATTATTTAGCAAACCTTGCCAGCAAATATTTATATCTTTTCCATAAGGAGTTATTGCCTGATAATCGACTATTACCGGTTCAGTTTTCAACATGTATATTCACCGTTTATCCATTTTTTACGACATTTTTCCAATAATGGCGGTGTAACTATCAACGGTTCTTGAGATTTTGCGTCTATGAAAAGCTGCACAGTGTATCCTGTTGCGGCTACTTTAGCATTTTCCTTAATAACGATATATTCTATATTGATCCTTGCTCCTTCATTCCAAATCAACCTTGCTTCAATCATACATAATTCGTCAAGAGTTAACGGTAAATGATAATCAACGTGCATTTGAACAATCGGCGCACGTAACCCGGCTTCATAAAATTCTTTATAAGATAAACCATATTGTCTTCCTATCTTAGCAAATCCTTCTTCAAAATATTTAGCATATCGACCATGCCACACAATACCCATGACATCTACGTCACTAAAGCTAACTCTTTTTTCAATGCGCACCGTCAAAGGAACGGGACTTTTTGTCATCATTTTAAAATATTTTCCTAATTTTCTTCTCATCGTACTACCTCTTTATGATTAAAACTTTAATTTTAATTCAGACACCTTTTCTTTTCCCTTTGTTATCTTGATTTTAATCAAAAGGCTTTCTGAGCTTTCATTATCAAGGCAATTGAATATTAATTCCTCATTGCACATAACCGGCATAAAAAACTTTGCTGAATTAATATCTTTAAGCTCTAGATATTTATTTCCCTTCCATTTCTTTATAATTTCTATAGCAGCAAGTATTTTGCAAACTCCCGGTAAAACCGGATTGTTTTCAAAATGCCCCTTAAACCCCAAAAAATCTTCGTTAAAAATAAACCGTGCGGTTGCCATACGCGTATCGATAATATTTATACTCTGCATACATCTGTTTATATCATTTATCAAATCGTGTTTCATAATACCTCTTTTACGTTAATTATCAATTTGTACTTATGCAAATGGTTCCAAAAAATAATCCCTTTAGGATAAAGTTTTCCATCCTTTATAAAATGCTCATAATATCTCACAGACCAATTTTTTTTTTTCTTTTCATAATGAATCTTTTCTACTAAATAGTTCTTTTTCCCGGCAAATATATATTTTGTAACATTATCCTCATTTTTTTTATTGACAATTATCTGATTTTTTGTTTTTCTGATATTCTCATAGATTAATGGAACTTTATCAAGATAAATCCTACCAATATCATCGACCAGAACCTTTGAGATGTCTCCTTTTTTAGAAATCTCGTCAATAACGTTGTTTATTATCAATTTTTTATTTTTCGCGGATATTTCTACCAACTTAATACCAACAGAATTCATGGCCACAAGATCAAATGCCTTTTCATTCACATCAACTGATAAATATCCTAAAGAAAGAAACTTTTTGGTCCGGTATTGAAAAATAACCGTATTAATCATTTTAAATTTGTCCGGTGACAATTCTTTATGTTTAGCCAAAACTCTTTCTGAATTAATACCTTTGACCAAAAAATAATTTGTTTTTTGAAACGGCACAAAACTACACCCGAAAAGAACACTTGTTAAGATCAAACCAACAACAAAAATAAGTTTATTCATAAAAAACCTTTATTGAACAATCCATAATCGATAACATGATGGAATAACAAATGCTGCTACAATATACCCTGAAAATATTCCTATTGCCATTGTAATGCCAACATAAAATAATACAGGGTGTGTTGCTAAAAGCAAAACACCTCCCCCGGCAATTGTGGTAACAGCCGATAGAGTAACAGCTGACAATGTACCTGCTCCTAAATCATTCATACAATCATAAACTATGAATACCCCATAATCAATACACAAACCAACAACAACCAATGTTGCTATAATCGCTGGCGCATTTATTGAAAAACCCAATAGAGAAAAACTTCCTAAAATCATAAAAATACTCGTTATAACCGGCAATAATGCCAAAATAGTTAATCGAATATTTCGCAAAAGTGTAATTGCAAGAAAAACTATTAAACATCCGGCTATCCACGCTAATTTTTTAACCTCTTTGTAAACCGACACAGATATAGAGTTTGCCATATTATTTCTTGAAATAATGAACGTGTTTTGAACCTTTTCACTTATTTCTCGTGCTTTATCAACTAAAATTTTTTTATCCGCGAAATAAGTGATTGCATAATAGCCGGATCCAGTGTTCTGTAAAAACCGCTGCTTTAAACTTGCTATTAATTTTGGATCTTTGTTATTTTCTTCTTCTTCAACATAACTTGTATAAAGCGTTTCAAAAAATGGTTTAAACGCTTCTTTTGAATAACCAAAGACTGCTCCTTGTTCTTGAAGAAGAGTTTTTAGTTTTTCTTCATTATGATTTTTCCAATAAGACGCCCATCTAAACAAATTTTTTCTTCTAGTTTCAATAGAAGGATAGATTCCAGCAATATTCGCGAATGACTCTTCTCCAAAACTTTCTTCCATTAGCTTATTTGCATTTTCATTGATCTTTAGAACTTTCTCGAGCTCATTTCCACTAGAAACGAACATGGCAAATTCATTTTCCGTTCCCCAAGTTTTATGGAATCGTTCTTCTGCTGAAAAAATTTCATCGGAACTTCCATCATAATCACGAATATTATTGTTGAAACCAAGCCCTTTTGAAAAAAATATAAAAACTCCAATAACCACAACCCATAACAAAGCAATTGCACGATCACCTTTAATCCTTATCTTTGTCTTGTTATTCAGCTTCTTTATATTTAATTTCTCACTTTTTTTATAGAACAACTTTGGCAAAAGAACCAAATATAAAAAAATACTTATAATTATACTTAAATTCGTAAGTACGGCAAATTGCTTATATCCATTAATACTTGAGAAAAAAAATGAGGCAAATACACCCATTGTTGTAAAAACACCTACTAAAATAGGTTTTGTGATTTCTTTAACCTTGCTTATACCTCCGGCTTTCATTGCCAAATAAATATGAATACCATAATCAACTGTTATTCCGGCTATGACCGCAGCTAAACCAACCACAAAAGATGATAGTGTCCCAATCATATACGAAGTTAAATTCATTGCGATTACTATAGCCATAACAGGAACAATAAATACCAAGAAAGCTCTGAAACTTTTAAGAACAAATATCAATAAAGGTAATAATATCAGAGTCATCGCAATAACCGTTTTGGTTATATCTTTTTTTATAATATCTTCATTGCTTAATGTATGAAGATGTCCACCGATAATGTCCACATCAATATAATTAGGCAGTAACAAAATTTGCTGTTTGATATAGGTAACAAGTTTTCTTGATTCAGTACTATCTGTTACAAATACAGGTGTATTTAAAATTAACATGACATGCTTTTCATCCATGCTTACAAAATGGCCGTTTTTAAATTGCACTCTATAACCTATTGAATCAACTAAAGCCTTTAGTTTCTGCAGATATTGCGTTTTAATGTTCAATGGATCATTTTGTATAAAATCGCTAACAAACATACTATTGATAGACAGCATTTTGTTATATCCTTCTTTCAATTTACTTTTTACATTCTTCACGTTGATTTCTTTATCAATCTCTAACAATTCATCTTCTGTTATAATCTGGGGAACATATTCTAAGAAGTCCTTAATATCTTCCAAAATATTATTCTCTTCAACCCCTGATTCAACATTTTCAATTAAAGGTGACTTCAGTGAATTCTTTAGTTGTTCTGCTGTATCAAGTAGATCATCCACTGTTTTGTCATCCGTATTTAAGCTTAAAGATAAGATGATTTTATCCGAAAAGTTCGATTCCCTCAAAAAATTTAAAGATTTAGAAAATTCTTCGTTTTGAGGAAGCATAAGCTCAACATTATTATTAAAAGGAATTGTGAATAATTTAAAAATTGAAAAAATCAAAATCAACCCAACCAAGATGATAATGGTTTTCCAATACTTATTTAGTATTTCAAAAAATTTGGCAAACAATTTATTTGTCACGAGGATTAACCTCCCAAACTATAGGATCTAAAACTATATTAATTTGTGTCTCAAAAAAAATAAAACTAGTTGAATCCCCATTTCGTTCATTTATAGTAATTGATTCTATATATTTTTCATCTTCCTGAAAAACTATATTGATATTTTTAATCAGTTTATATGCCATGGTTCCATCTTTAGGAAAGAATTTTAATTCCATAAACTCAGATTTCTTAAATTCAACTATATATTCATCGACCAACGACAAATAGGCTCCGGAAATCCAACGTTTCATTTGGTCCATAACAATATTAAACGTTGGGTTGGAAGATAAATTTATTTTCTGGACTTGATTGGTATCTTCATCCCATTGCACAACATTATTGCTTTTTAAAATTATCCTTTGTTCTAAAGGTGTATTGATATGCCAAGCAAACGAAGATGGTTTTTGCAAATATAAAAAACCCGTAATCTCTATTTTCTGGTTAAATAAAGCTAAGTTCTTTTCCTGAATAAACTGCGTCGCGAGAGTATTTATATCGGACATTTTGTCTTCTATTAATTTTAGATTATTTATCAAATCAGAATTGTTATCTAGGCAAATTCCATTCATAACAAATGAAAACATAAATAAGCTAATTAAAACTAATATTCGAATTTTGAGTAAACTCATTGAATTAAGGTTAACCTCCCTTCTTTTACATTTTCATTATGCCAAATTTTAACTTCACCTTTTGCTAAAATTTTATTATCTTTTGAAACAGTCCCTTCCACTATAGCAAAATCTCCATATCTCGCTTTTTTCTCTATATTAATTAAAAGAGTATCACCTACACTAGCTTTACCAAAAATTTTCAGGTTTTTTGCGCCTAATAAAAACCCTTCTATTTCGAAATTAGGATTACCTATATTCTTAAAACAATTGTGAGCTGCTATGGTTTGAGCTATCATTTCTAAATAAACAGCACTATTTAGATTCCCATTTTTGTCAACGAACATCATGTTTTCTGAAATACACACCAAAGCTTCTGCTCTTCGATCATAAACATTTAGCAATTTATCAATAACTCTCATTGGACTTTTTTGAGGAATTATATGTTCGACACTAATAGGAAGCTTTATTATTTCTGATTGTTTATCATGATTTTTCCAGCAAAGGGGATCTGATGCCAAATAATCACCGGTTAATTGATACGCAGACCCTCTACAACCATAACAATTATCTAAATTGCTGCAAGACCGACAAGGACCTTTAATCAACTCTTTATAATTTTTCAAATCTTCAATCACTTCACTAGTATCTAATATTTCTTTTAATTTTTTCTTTTTTATATTTCCTATGGGAATTGTTACACCTACACAGGGCATAACATCTCCACTTGCATTAACAAAACAAGAATAAAAATGCCTAAAACACTTATTACCAACAAGCGGTGGCTGAACGTTCCAAGTATTTCCATATTTTTCTTTGTCGATTTTTGAAATTTCATTAAACAATTTTTCTAATTCCAGAGAATCAACTTCCAACCATTTATGATTTTTGAATTCTCCCTGAGGAGTCATCATCTCAAAATAAGGGAGTATATTCCTATCTCTTAGCCATACCCACATATCAACAAGTTCTCCTATGTTTTGTTGACAAATAATCGTACTTACAGCCATATGTTTATTTTTTGCGGGATATCCCGCTTTTTGAATATTTTCAATAGCTTCTTTTATCTTGATATGTGACCCTTGAATCCCGGTAAGTGTATCTTGTATTTCTTTTTTAAATGAATTCATTTTTAAAACAACATTCACACCCAAGTCAAATAATGTGTTAGCGACAACTTCATTAATCTGAGACCCATTGGTAAACATTTCTATTTCTAAACCCAGCTCATGAATAAAAGATAAAACTTCAAGTATGTGCGGATAAACCAATGGTTCTCCTCCAAGAACAACGATCTTTCTTGCTCCCAAATCTTTTGCTTGGATTATAACATCTTCAATTTGGTTTAGCTCAAGTTCTTTATCCCAAAAGGTATTATCTTTGGCATAACAATAAGGGCATTTGAAATCACATTTTGTGCTAAATTCAATTTCCATAGACAGCAATTTACCTGTTTCTTTTGCAATTTTAATCTCTTCATCCGTAAAATCAATATTGAAAAATCGTTTACTGCATTCAGCCATTATTTTCTCCTATCAAAAAACCGTATAGGTTTTCTAATTTCTTGGGTATAAATAATTTTTTTTATAACAGCTTTTTTTTCTAAAATCACATTTGGTTTAACTCTTAAACGTGACTGTAACCGGTCTTGTAACAATTGTAAATCAAAATCCTGCTCATTTACAGCAATATGAATTATTAAATTATCAGAAAGATCAATGTCGTTAGTCACTTCAATGTAATATTCCTGAACAAAATTAAGACTATCTAAGGCGTTATAAACTGCTTGCGGATACAAAGTTGTTCCTTTTATTTTCATCATTTGGTTTTTTCTTCCAACTATCGGTCCTAATCGCATTGAATTTCTGCCACATTTACAAGGTTCATTCATTAGGAAACTAATATCATCAGTTTTGTAACGTACAAGCGGCATTCCCTCTATACCTAAAGGTGTAACCACAATTTCACCTATTCCCCTATCTTTTATCACATTCCCTTGTTCATCAATAATCTCAATAATAGCTAAATCCGGATGTAAGTGTCCGCCACACTGTGCTTCACATTCGCAGAATGTTGTAATTGTTTCTGAGGAGGCATACGTTGAATATACTTTTGCATTCCAAATCTTTTCCAGCTCAATTCCCAAATCCAAAAGCTCAACTTTTTCATTGCGCAAAGGTTCGCCTATGCAAACCATCTTTGTAACCGATGAACTTGCCGGATCTTTATTTTCTTTTTGCATGTATATACCTAATTTTTTCAAAAACGATGGTACTCCCACAATTACAGTTGTCTTCATATTTTGAATTATTTCTGAGTGACTATCCAAGCTTCCATGTCCATTGCGAATAGCCGCTGCGCCTAAACTAGTTATTCCCAGAAAATAAGCTAAACCTGCAATAAAACATCTATCCATGGTGCATGTCAAGAGAACAATGTCGTCTTTGGTTAAACCGCATCCAATAAATGATTTTTCTTCATTATAGGCAAGACGTTTCAAATCATGTTCAGTATACATTATTTTAATCGGCTGCCCCGTTGTCCCGGAGGAAAGAACTATGTCAACAATCTGGGATGAATCGACTGCGCAAAAACCATTATTATTTTTTTCAATGAATGACTTTTCCGTTAAAGGAATATTTTTGAAATTTTCAAGATTTATTTTTGAAATATCCTCTATCCTATTACCCAAATATTTTTTATAAAAAGAAGAATTATTCAAACAATACATAAGATGTTCCTGTAGTAATTGTGTTTGAACCTGTTTAATTGTTTCTTTATTTTCAAAAGCGAGATTCCTGTATTTTGAAAGATTTCTCATATACCACAATCCATTTGCTCTAACTCCTTCTTAATAATATCTCTCACTCTGTTTTTTAGAATGAATGGCGAACAGTCTTTGTAATCTTCCCATCTTAAAGCCGGAAGCCTCCTCAATTTAATTATACCTGGTTGAAGAATACCTGTTCCCTTTGCCGGTATTTTTTCATTTCCTGATATACATAGAGGCACAATCGAACATTTATTTTTAATCGCCACTCTAAAAATAGAACTATAAAATTGTTTCATTTCTTTTCCATTTGATCGCGTTCCCTCCGGAAAAGAAATAATATTGACTTTTTCTTCTATTAATTTAGTAGTTTTTTGTAAGAAGTTTTCAAAAGGCATTTCTTTTACACTTAAATATCCTGCCATTTTGGCACCCCAGCCTATTAATGGAATCTTAAATGGCCAAATATTAACAATTTGTATGCATTCTTCATACGGTAAACATGCCATTAAAAAGGGGTCTGAAGCTGCCCGATGATTACAAATAATTATAAATGGTCCTTTTTCCTTTCTGTTAGATAAATCATCATATTTTACTCGAACAAATGGAAATGGAAGAAAATAAATAACAATTTTACCATACCAACTAATAGCTTTACGCCATCTTCTTAATACTACACGTTTTGAAAAAACCAAAGAACTTAATAAACCCAATAATGCCATCAAAGGAATAGATGTAATCGAAAATACAAAAAACATTACATAAAAAACTAAATTTAGAATTAGTATCTTGATTTTTTCCAAAATGAACTCACTTATTCCTTAGCAGAAAAATTACCTTCTTTGTAAAGAGATTCAATGAAATTGTAAATATCGCCTAATTTTCT
>DAOVYZ010000461.1 GCA_030635365.1 Bacteroidales bacterium | reverse complement strand
GTAAATATATTTATAACACTTGTAACGCTATTATTTGAGCAATTATACGAAATGTTTGAACCACGAAATGATTTTAAAATAATAATGGGGAATTATTTGGTTTGCTAAGTTGACTTTATCAGCAAACCCTAACTAATTGGCATTGGCCCGTCCAGCAGGCGGGTTTGTATTTTGGTACTTGTCATTTGTGATTTTTAATATTTATTTTTTATCTCGAACTTTATGGACAAACCCTACTTAGCCTCATTAATATCTATAATTTTATTTAATATAGCATATATAGTTAACCCGGGAACTGTTTTTATTCCAAGTTTTCGGGTAATATTTTTTCTGTGAGTCACCACTGTATGAGTGCTTAAAAATAATTTATCTGCAATTTCTTTATTGGAAAATCCAAGGGCTATATTTTTTAAAATCTCAGTTTCGCGTTTGCTGATTTCTTCAGGAGAATTACTTTTTGATTTTTGAGTTTCTTTATGGCCAACTAATTTGTTTATTTTCTTAATAATAATGTTTTGATCATCATATATAGATATAGTTTCTGCCCATTTTAGTTCATTTAATTCTTTAGAATCAGCTAAAAAAGCTATAAGTTGAGTATTTATCAATTTCTGTTCTACTATTTCCTTTAGATTATTGTTCGTCATAATTTTCGGATTTATAATTATAAAATCCGAATCATCATTTTTTAATATTTCATATATTTCTTCTGAATTATCGTTTTGTTCGATAACTTGCGTGTTTGGAATTTTACCTATAGCAAAGGCTAATCCTTTACGGATTAAGAATGATTCTTCATAAATTGTAAAAGTTACCTTTAGCATTTGTTATTTCTTTGCAAAATTTTTTACTAAGATTTCTTCCATTTCTCGAATCTTCGGAACAAGAACTTTTTCTTCAATTCTTGAATGGTCAATTATATCTTGTTCAAGATTAAATAACACAAAAAGTAATCTATTGCATAAACCTGTATCCTTAGGTTGTGGGAGATACTTAATGATAATATTCTTTAAATCAAAAAGCTTTTCTTCAATATCATCATGTTCATTCTGGAATATATCAATAGAGTAATTATTCATTAGTTCAATTACTGATTTATCAGGTGTTTCTGATTGATATGCTTCTTCAATTGCTAAAGAATAAGGAAAAACCACTTCTTCTTCACGATGCGTATGGTTCAATAACTCTTGCTTGTATTCATCAAAAAATTTCTTCAGAAGAATTATATTTTCCTTTTGTGTGTAGCACGAATCAACCATATTTTCAATTAGCGATTCAACTTCAGGAACTTTTACCTTGTGGTAATAATCATGTGTGGTTTGCAAATAATCTGTTATAAGCTTTACAGAAAAGGATTGTAAGTGTTTCTTGGGGAAATAATCTTTATCAACAAAAGTATTGAGTATTTCCAGAAAAAAATCAATATCAACATTATGTTTTTTGCAAACTTCTTCAACAGGCTTATCTCCAAATCCAAGTTCAATACCAAAACGGTTGAGAACAGAAAGGGTGAAATAATTCATGTGAATTACATCAGCCATTTTTATATTTCTTGATATTAACATATTTAGAATTTTTTTTATGAAATATAAACAATGAATATGAAAATTAGTTCCATTCAGGGACTATTAACTCCGGGGTAGATTCAAGATTACTTGAATTATTCATACGGTCCATAATCTGGAAATCATATCTTAGCGTATCATTAACCCTATTAATAAAATAGAGTTTTAATTTCATTTCACCTTTAATATGTTTCCTGTAGACTCCTTCTGAAAAATATGGCAATATAAAATTAGTAGTATCAGCAGGAATAAAATTGCCATTTATTTTAGTATACCCGTAAACGAAAATATCATGTATTTCAATATGAACTGAAGTATCTGAATTTTCAGTAAACCCAATGTCACCATTACCATCAATAAAATCAAAAGTTAAATAACCAATTTGATTATCAAACCCGTCATCTTTCTCAACATCAAATGTAAAGTTTTTAAATTCTATATAAGGAATTTCAGAATATTCATCAGCCTTTTCACATCCGATAAACAGGACTAATATGATTGATATTTTAAAAATCAGTTTTTTCAATAGAACTATTTTTTACGCATGTATATTTGTATAGGAGAACCGGTAAAATCGAAATTATCACGTAATTTATTTTCTAAATATCTTTTGTAAGCTTCTTTTACATATTGCGGTAAATTACAAAAAAATGCAAAACAGGGATAAAAAGTATTAAGCTGGGTAATATATTTAATTTTAACAAACTTGCCTTTTACTGATGGAGGAGGATATGCTGCTATTACTTCTTGCATAACCTCATTTAATTTTGCAGTAGATATTTTTTTACTTCTGTTTTCGTAAACTGTTTTGGCCTCTTCAAGAACCTTATGTATTCTTTGTTTATTAATTACCGAGGTATAAATAATCGGTACATCAACAAAGGGTGCTATTTTATCTTTAACTTGTTGAGTGTAATCTTTTGAAGTATTGGTTTCTTTTTCAATTAAGTCCCATTTATTAATTAAAATAACTAATCCTTTCTTATTTTTTAAAACAAGTTTAATAATATTTAAATCCTGGGATTCCACACCTTGTGTCACATCAATCAATAATAAGCAAACATCAGCTCTTTCAATTGCGCGTATAGACCTTAACACAGAATAATATTCAAGATTCTCTGTTACCTTACCTTTTTTACGTATTC
Organism: Bacteroidales bacterium; assembly: GCA_030635365.1. Taxonomy (GTDB): domain Bacteria; phylum Bacteroidota; class Bacteroidia; order Bacteroidales; family UBA12077; genus UBA12077. The sequence goes on along the minus strand of DAOVYZ010000461.1, from coordinate 547 downwards.
CGGCAGTATCAACCAAATAAAAATCCTGCCCAAATTTATTATATCGGGTATAAATAGAATCTCTGGTTGTTCCCGAAATTGGCGTTACAATATTTCTTTCTTCACCGATAAGAGCATTAATTAATGATGATTTACCTACATTTGGACGGCCTACAACTGCGTATTTAGGGATATCCGGTTCTTCTTCAATAACCTCTTTTTCGATATAATCTGCAATTTTATCCAGAAGTTCACCTGTGCCACTTCCGTTTATTGATGATATGCAAATTGGGTCTCCCAGTCCGAATTTGTAAAATACGTTTGAATCAATAATACGACTGTTATTATCAACTTTATTAACTGCAAGTAATACCTGTTTATTTGATTTACGTAATATTTCAGCAACCGATTCATCAAGGTCGGTTATGCTGCTGGTAACATCAACTAAAAACAATATTAAGCCGGCTTCATCGATTGCTATCTCAACCTGTTTCCTTATTTCTTCCTCAAAAACATCATCGGAATTGCGAATATAACCACCAGTATCAATAACAGAAAATTCTTTTCC
>DAOVYZ010000186.1 GCA_030635365.1 Bacteroidales bacterium | reverse complement strand
AGAATTTGCTACATTTGCCATTTTACTTAAAGTTTCTACCATTGTTCTTACTGAAGCTAAAACACCTGTAGCTGATTCCTTTACATCTTCTACTTTAATATCTAAATCCCCAACGGCTACTTTTTTTGTAATTTTCTCTATTTCAGAAGGCTCACCACCCAATCGCCGAAGTACATTTTTATTAATTGTTGAATATCCAATAACTGCAAAAGCAATTAATATAGATGATAAGATTATTAATAAAACAAAATAGGTATTACTTATTGAGCTGTATTTTTCAACTGACGATTTAGTCCTATTGTCTAATAAAGTAAAAAAGTCATCAATAGGTTTCATTATACGCACCTTTTCTTTATGATAATCTTTTGAATACATTAATCTTCTTGCCATATTATAATCAGGTTCACCTTTTATGGTAAAATTTCCTTTACCATCATCAAATAGTCCTTTCATGGCATTCATTGCAATAGTCTCAATCCAGACTAAACCATCTGAATTAGCCTGTGATTCTTTTAGTTTTACAAATTCATCTTCAGAAAAACCTAGTTGTTCAAACATTTTTTGTAATGGAATTGGCTTACCATCAGGTCTTGGCTTTTTACCGTCATTAGTCATATAATCCCAGTAAATTTTTTCATATAGCAAAGGCCTTGGTAATTCACCATTTCGTATAGCAAGAACATCCCAATACATTTTTTCATATTTAGGATCACCTGTAACAACATATGTACGTGCAAGACGGGTAAGATCATCAGAACTCTGGCGAAGTTCATCTGCTCTCTGATATGATTGGAATCTTATTTTTTCACTATCAGTTAAAGCTTTGTGATTCTGCAACATCATATAGATAATAATCACCATAACTACCGATGTTATAGTAACTCCAAAAAACACAATGATAAATAACTTTTTGATCTTCATAATTTCTCACTCCGTTTACATTTACTTTCCTTGTTTTTTACAATTTATCATTTCAATTTTATATGCTTTTTTATTTATAATAATTTTAATACGTACTATTATATTCAATTTACACCCACGTATTGGTTCATTAATTCTTTTAACTTGTCACCCAGTTTTTGTAATTCATTAACCGATTCGGCAGATTGTTGCGTACTTGCTGCGGCCTGCACACTTGATTCCTTTATATTTTCCATTGCAGAAACCATCTGATCCATTCCCTCAAGTTGTTGTTGGCTTGATGCTGATATTTGAATCATTACATTAGTTGCTTCATCCACACTATCAGAAAGTGTTTTTATAGTTTCACCTGAAATATTGGTCAATTTCAAACCTTCTTCAACAGCTTTTCCTCCTTCTTCTGTTGCCATTACAGCAGAACTAACTGATTTTTGAATATCTTTTAAAATACTTCCTACCTGTGTTGTTGCCTCTTTGGAACGTTCGGCCAAATTTTTAATTTCTTGTGCTACTACTGTAAAACCTTTTCCCTGTTCACCTGCTTTTGCCGATTCAATAGCTGCATTTACTGCCAACAGATTCGATTGTTCGGCAATATCATTCACTGTAGAAGTAATTTCTCCTATTTCCTGACTTTGTTCACTTAAACCTACAACCATATTGGCAATTGATTCCATTTGCTGTTTCACCCTGTTCATACCTTCAATGGTATTATTAATTGCTTTTGTTCCATCTTTTGAAATTTCTACTGTTTTAACAGCACTCTCAGATACTTCCTTTGCTTTATGGTTAGACACTTCGGCTGTCTGTTTCACTTCTTCGACTGTGGTTGTTGTTTCAGTGACTGAAGTAGCCATTTCTGCCGAACTTGAAGCTAACTGACTTATCGAGGCCATAATTTCACTACCAGAAGTTGTAAGCACATTTACTCCTTCAATTATCTCTTGAAATTGTTCTCTAAGATTACTTACCATTTTGTAGAATGATTTTAGCAGGTTTCCAACTTCATCATTTCTTTGAACGGATGATATATCAATAGTTAGATTTTTGTCTGCAATTTGTTCTGCCATTTTTATAGCATAAGATAAAGGCTTTGTAATAGAGGTAGTAATAGAAAAGGCTATTAATATAGCAATAACCACTATGCCAATCATTATTATATAAGTTGCCTGAGAGGCCTCTTTACTTCTTGTTATTGCTTCATTTGTAAACTCTTTGGCCTTACCCGAAGCAAATGCAGTCAGTTCTGCTATAGCATTCTCAAGTAATAATACATGATTTGCTCCTTTTTCTTTTGTAATTATTGCAGCACTACGTTTATCACCGGTTTTTGTTAATGCTATAACTTCGTCACGAATAGGTTTCCAGGCTTTAAAAATATCTATAAGATTCTCTACATCTTCAGGGTCTCCAAGAAATTGTTCCTTTGCAATGTTTAATTCTTTATACACTTTTGTTTCAATCTCATTTACAGTTTTAACTGCTAAGTCAATTTCATCAATATTATCTGCCAGTGTAACATCTTTCATACTACGGTGCATACTGATGATATAAATATTTGCCTTATCAACAGCACGGCTTACTGTAAATGGATGTTCGTATAAGTTTAGTAAACTATCTGACATTAAAGCCATTCTCTTTTGTACAAAAAGAAAACCCGATAAAATAATAAGTATAATGATTGAAAATCCTAATGCTAATCGCGCACCTACTTTCATATTTTTAAACCAGTTAAATAAATTCATAATACAATTCCTCTTAGTTTTATCTATTAATTATCTTTTATTTAAACTTCTTCATTTATAATGATAGTTTCATCTGTCAAGAATTTTTTCATATTTAATAGTATTAATCGATCTTCTGTGATACCCTCCAGGTAATCATTTTGAATTCCTTTAAGAGTAGAAATAGTAGCCTGAAGTTTATCAGGATATATGTGTGTGTTCCCAATTATTTCATCGACTAAAATTCCCAGTTCTATATCCTGATATTTTAATAAGATGACCCTGTTTAGGTCTGTTATTCCTTTTTCCGGAAGATTCAAAAATTCCTTTATGTTAATTACTGCCAATATTCTACCACTAACATTAATTATTCCTAAAATAAATTCAGGTGTACAAGGCAATGGTGTTAACTCTTTTAAAGGAATTACTTCGGTTACAAAATTAGAATCTATAATATACCTTTCACTCGTCAACATAAATTCCAGCACTTCTAATTGATCTCCGGTAATTTCTTCTTTTTTAATGCTAACTTTTAAAAGATCAGCTCTTTGTTTAAGAATTTTTATTCCCCCATTAACATCTTCATGTATTGCCTCTTTCTCAGACTTTCCCTTAATTTCTTTATTTTTTTGTTTTGCCATCACTACTTTTTTTAAGTTTTGATTGCTGTTATTATTTCTGTAAACCTCCCCACTGTTAATCCGTCAGACTCAGGAACAACACCTTCCTGATCAAGATTTGAAAGAATATGTATTGCATTATTAAAGTGCTTTTTCCCTAGTTTATTAAGTCCCTTCTTTAAATTCAGGTTACCTAATAGAAAATGCCCCAGAACAAAATTATGATCAAGATATATTGCCCTTTTAAGTAATGCAATTGCCTCTTCATCTTTACCTTGTTCCAGTTTTATTGTAGCAATTAAATAGTAAAGACTATAGTCTGAATTATCAATTTCCAATCCCTTAAAACAAAACTCCTTAGCTTCATCCAGTTTACCTAAATTCGCTTTGGCCCTTGCTAACAGGGTAAATATCTGTTTCTTATTTTCTTTTTCATTTATCAATATATCTGTTAAGACTTCTTCTGTCTCTTTAAACAATCCCTGATTAAACAATTCGGCTGCTTGCTCGTAGTTCGAATGTTTTTTATGTTCAATTTTTAATTCAGGAATTCTTATTTCTTCAATACTGATTTTATTTTCTTTTGTAATGAACTTCTTTGATTTCAACTTTTCTGCTAATTCCTGCAATTGCTTATCAAAAATTCTTTTAGGTGAATCCTTAAAAGTTCCTTTTACATAAATAGTATGCCCTTGATAATCACATTTTGAAAATTTAGGAGATATTAAATTGGACATTTCTACCGGGCTAACAATTAATACACCTCCCGAAGAAAGAGATTGATACAATTTATTTGTAACAGCCCTGATTCCTTTATTTGAGAAGTATATCAAAACATTTCTGCAAAAGATAATATCTTGATTACTTGTATTATTTAAAATTGAAGGATATATATCTTTTGCCAGATTTAAAGGAGCAAATGTTACCATTTTCTTTACTTCCTCTGTAATCAGATATTTCTGTTCTCCAATTTTTTTAAAATACTTAGATTTAAACCAGTCTGGGTTATCCCGAAAGGACCATTCTGAATATATTCCTTTTTCAGCCTTCTTTAGCAAAACAGGATTTATATCTGTTGCCAGAATAGTAATGTTCCAATCTTTAATATTTGTAATAGATTTAAGAATAATAATTGCAATAGAATAAGCTTCTTCACCGGAGGCGCATCCTGCACTCCATATTCTAAGAGACTTATCTTTTTTATTTTTTTTTTGTATTAAGCCTGGTATATATACTTGCTCCAAAAATTCAAAATTTTTCTTTTCTCTTAAAAAATAGGTTTCACCAACTGTTAAATAACTTGCCAAAACCCCAAGTTGTTGATTGGTTACATCATTTTTTAAAAGCCATTGAACAAATTCAGGAGTATCTTTAAATCCAAACTCTTTAGCAGCTAAACCTATTTTTTGTATTAATTCCTTTTCCTGTTTGCCGGAAAAGTTTAATCCTAAATGAGTTAACAAACACTTTCTTAATTCTGCAAATACTAATTTAGAAAGTTTACTATGCATAATATATTTTATTTACTATTTTTAATTACCTACATCAACTCCTTAACAATTTATATCTCTAAAACATACATTGGGATTTTCTAATTAGCTTTCGTCATTTTCTTTTTATTTGTTGTCTTTAAAATTACCTTTTTATTTACCTTTAAAAAGGTGTCAAGGTCATGAATTACAACTATTTCGTCATTATACTTAAATACTCCTTCAACATATTCAGAGTCCATCATGATTTTATCAGAGTCCAGTATTTCTTTCTTTTCAAGCTCTATAATATCACTTACTAAATTTACCCAAAGAGCAACTTTTTTTGTTGCTGTATTTGTTATAATCAGTTGATCATTTAGGTTAATTTCTCTTTCGTTCAGGTTAAATAGTATTCGAAGGTTTACAACCGGCAAGAATTCTCCGTGTAAATTAATTGCTCCCAAAATATACTCAGGAACCTTTGATAAAGGAGTAATTTCAACAATACGCACAACTCTTTCAACATCTGACAGATGTAAAGCAAACTTTTGTTTATCCAGGCAAAATATTACATACTTTTCTTTCTTTAGCATTTTTTTTCTTATTAATTCAATACAATTACAATACACCAATTTTTTAATAAATATTAAATAATTGGAATCCCTTTCTTTCTGTAAATTCTGTTTAAATGCCCCTAAATGGTTATTTGTCTTACTATTACGAGACAATCGATAAATTCTTATACCTCAAATACCTAATTAACTGTAAGTTATTTCAACTTAAATAATAAAACTATAGGACAAATTCTGATTATTGTGTAGGATATTTCCTATATGGCAGTTGGAATAAGTTATTTAGATCAGATTAATCAACAAGCTTTTCCTTAATTGCGTACCTGATTATTTCTGCAGTAGTTTTTAGACTCATCTTTTCTAAAATACGTTCCCTGTATGTACTAATGGTTTTAGGGCTTAATGAAAGTTCTATTGCAATATCTCCATTTGATTTACCCCTTGCTAACATACACATCACCTCCATTTCCCGATCTGAGAGTAAATCATGAATTGGGTTATTATATGTACTATCAATATCTATGGCTATTTTTTCAGCCAATATTGGTGTTATATATTTTTTACCTTGAGCAACTTTTCGTACAGCTGTAATTAATTCATCAGTAGTACATGATTTTGTTAAATAACCAGACGCCCCTAGTTTCAATGATCTTAAAGCATATTGCTCCTCAGAATGTATACTTAATATTAGTATGGCAACTTCAGGCTTAATACTTTTAATTTCTTTGATAAGGCCTAATCCATTTCTTCCCGGTAAAGATATATCCAATAAAATTACATCAATTGAGGTATTAATCAATTCACTAAATAATTCATGCCCATTATTCGCTTCACACACAACTTCTATATCAAGGCAATCATCTATTATCTGTTTTAGCCCTCTGCGTACTACAGGGTGATCATCTGTAATCTGTACCTTTATTTTTTTATTTTCATTTTTCATAAGGTATTTTTACTATTAGTTTTGTTCCTTTATTTGGTTCACCTATTATTTTTACTTTTCCTTTAAAAACATTAGCTCTTTCCTTTATTCCCATTAGTCCAAATGACCTTGAATTTTCAATATTATCCTTTGTAATTCCCATTCCATTATCAGCTATTATAATCTTTAGTAAGTTTTCAGCTTTCGCTATGTTCACTTTGACTAAGCTTGCATTGGCATGTCGTGCAACATTGGTAAGTGCTTCTTGCATTATTCGAAATATTGCTACTGATAAACTTTGTTTAATAACCATTCCTTTAGGAGATACATTCAATTGACACTTTATCCTAAATTTTTTTTCATACTCTTTTAAATGCCATTCAATAGCAGAGATTAATCCTAGATTATCTAAAACAGAAGGCCTTAATTCTGTAGCAATCACTTGAACATTTTTCATTACTAACTTGAGAATGTCTGTCATCTCATCCATCTTATCAGATAAATAAGGCGAATCTTTAATGATTCTTGCTTTAAGCCACGACATTTCCATATTAAGTGCTGTTAACTGCTGTCCTAAATCATCGTGCAAATCAAGAGCAATCTTCATTCTTTCATTTTCAATAGCTTCCTGCATATACATAGCTAATTCGCGAAGTCTTTTATGTGATTTATTTAATTCGATCTCTGCTATTTTTCTATCAGTAATATCTTCAATCGAGCCAGAAATTCGAACCAATTGATCCTGTTTATTAAAATACCCCTTACCTCTGGAAATCACGTATAGCATTTTTCCATCTT
>DAOVYZ010000092.1 GCA_030635365.1 Bacteroidales bacterium | reverse complement strand
CATATTCTCCAATAATCGAAACAGTAACACTTTCCCCTTCAACAAAAGTAGTATCACCCGAAAACTCAAAAGCAAAATAAGGCAAAGGCCTGACTTCAACGTTTTGAATAATAGTATCAGAACAACCATAATCTGATATTGAAATCAATTGAACATTATAAATACCGGGAGATAACAATTAATGCCTATTGGAGCACCTTTGATTTAGTCACTAAAAAAAGGTTGGACAAATATTATTATAAAGATACATTTTTATGGGATTTATTGGGTTATTCTAAGATCGAAATAGAAAGAAAATTTCCTAAACTAACAAGATCAATTAGGGAAACAGCTTATTTTGCTGCAATGGATTATGCAACCAGAATTTTTCCGGGATGGCAGGCTGAAACCAGGTATTATTTTAACACAGGTAATAAAGACTTTAAACTTGCAGCCGAATACATAAAGGACAATAATTGGGTTATGGCATCAGAAATTTGGGAAAAATATGCAACAAATATTGATAAGGAGATTGCCAGCAGAGCATGTTATAATTTAGCTTTCGTAAATGAAATAACTGGCAATTTAGATTTAGCGGTAAAATGGGCTCAAAAATCTGATAAAATTAAAACTAAGGCACGTACAAGAAATTACATTGCAATTTTAAAACAGCGAAAAAAACAGTTGCAAAAGCTTCAAAAGCAGATTAATCAATAATATTTACTAAACCAAAATTGGCAATTGATTAAAATTTCAACCAAAATTGTTTAAATTTATCAATAAACAATTTTCTTTTGAGCTTAAAGCTTAATTTTGGCTCTTCCGTTTCACCAGTAAAATCATCACCTATACGCAAATAATATTTAAAAAAGGTGGAATTATTTACACCCCACTTAAGTGCAAATTGCTTACGTCCATTATTTTTCTTAACCCTCCCAGTAGTTTTTGAACCAAAATGATATGATTTGCTTGCTTCTATACCCTTAAAGTATCGTACACCAGCATGCCATAATTTTTTCATAAAGTCTGGATCAGAATACATGCCCGGGGTAAACTCTATACTTAAACCACCAATAAGTGCCCAAATATATTTATGGATTACTAAAGGGTACCAATTACCCCCGGTCCAATTTCTAAACTTTAGTTCCCCGTGTTCTTTCAAAAAATTTTCTTCCTGAAATTCCTCAACATTTTTCCCATAATCCTTAACTATGACACATTTGTTCCCAGAATCGGAATGTTCCACTAAAGTCCCTGAAATGGTAAAATATACATGCCCTACTTTATCAACTTCTTTTTTAAGTTCTAAATCCCAATCAGGGGCAACGTAATTATCGTCATCCAATAATATAAAAAGATCAGAGCTTGCTAAAGCCGAGGGCGAATTAAACCCATAACAAACCCCAATATTTGTTTTAGAATGAGTATAACTCAATTTTTGCTCTTTAATCCATTCTAAAGTCCCATCAGTCCCTTCGTTTACATGAACGATTATTTCATTCTGGAAATGAGAATTTTTTCGTATACTTTCTATACACTTTTTAATGTATCCCAGATTATTCCATGTTGGAATAAGAATAGAAAATACTGGTTGATAAGACAACTCTTCTTTGTGAAATATTATTTGATGCATATAATTAAATTTTCCAGCAAAAATATCATTTTTCATTCTATTTTTGCAAAAAGTATGAATATTGTATGTTATGGCTCTGATATTAGATATTGTAGTTCTTTGTGAAATTTTGAGTCTTTGAGCCTTAGTGGCATTATATTTTTTCGCCACTAAAACACTAAGAATCACTAAATATTACATACACACTAATTTATATCAGAGCCTATATTATTTGTAATTTCATTTTTAGCTTGTTTGTATCACTTTATGGACAAACATAAGCACTAATTAGTTGGCAAGGTTTGTATCTTTTCGGCTATTCTTTTTTGCCAATAAATTTTTATGTATCGCAAAAAAGACAACCTCATTATTTAAATCAGAACCAATAAAATTTAAAAAAAAGTAGGGTTTATGCTAACTATTTTGTAATAAAACATGAAACTTTTGCAAAAGATGAATTTATAAACAACTGATTGTTAGTAAATGAAAATCTATTGGTAATGTTGTTTTGTGGCCTTCAAATAAAGGATAATGTGCCCGGGCCATAGTGTAATATATGGGTTTAGAACTGAATTAACTAAAAAAATAAAAAAGTAAAAAACTCGAGAACAACTTTTATAAAATAGAACCGACTGTATTTTGCATAGGCCTCATATATATTTGTCAAATACAACGTGAATGGCATGATTATTGATAAATTGCATGATTTGTTCTTGTATTATAAAAGAAATATTAAAAAAACTAAAAGGAAATAGTAACTCCCTTTTTAATGTATAAATTAAAAAAAAATACCACTCAAAATATATGCAAATGAAAGAAAAAAGATTGGAAGAGATGCCTTTAATGGAAACAAATGAAGGCATAGTACTTTTTCATCCTCATATTCCTGCTTCCTGCAAACAATATGTTACAGAGATATTAAGTACCAGGTGGATAGGCCAGGGGCCAAAAGTCAATGAATTTGAAAATCTTTTCACCAAAAAATTTGTTTCAAAAGGAACTTCCCTGGCTGTAGGCTCAGGGACAAATGCGCTTCATCTTGCATATATACTTGCCGGATTAAAAGAAGGTGACGAAGTTATTGTTCCTGTATTTACTTGTACTGCAACTAATATACCTTTTCTTTACATGGGGGTTAAGCCTGTTTTTGCCGATATCGACCCTGATACTATGAATATTAATACAGAGTATGTAAAAGAACTTATTACAGAAAAAACCAAAGCCATTGTTTGTGTACATTATGGAGGGCTGCCTTGCAATATGGACGAACTACAAGCTATAGCCGATGAACATAATCTGAAAATTATAGAGGATGCTGCCCATGCTGTTGGTGCAAAATATAAAGGGAAATATATCGGCAGTATTTCAGATTTTACCATGTTTTCTTTTCAGGCTATAAAACATATTACTACCGGCGATGGGGGAATGCTTGTTGTAAAAGATGATTGTTTAAGAGAAAAAGGGGAAAGGGTACGTTGGTTCGGTATTGATCGTCATGCCAAGCAGAAAGGTATTTGGGAAAATGATATAAAAGAGGTCGGTTATAAATATCAAATGACCGACATAGCTGCCGCAATGGGAATTGCTGCAATGGAAGAAATTGATGAAACACTTGCATTAAGAAAAAAACTTTTAAAAATATACGAAGAATCACTTCAAAACATAGATGGTATAAAGTTTATTGGCGGAGGATATACCGACCGTACACATGCAGCATGGCTGTGTACTATATTGGTTGACGACAGAATAAATTTCCAAAAGATGCTTCGCTATAATAAAATAGAATCCAACCAGGTTCATTACAGAAACGATAGGTATTCAATATTTGGTGGCAGGCAAGATTGCTTTCCTAACATGGACAACGTAGAAGAAAAATATTTGGTACTACCATTGCATACCAAAATAACGATTAAAGACGTAAATTACATTTGCGAAATTATAAAGAAAGGTTGGTAATAATATAGATTCTTTATTACTTATTAAAATGAATGCTTTTTATTAATTTTGTGACTTCATTTCAAATTAATAATTATGCATCAAATCATTTTCTATTTTATAATTGGCATACTAATATTTGGTTATTTATTTGACCAGTTTCTTGATTATTTAAATGCCACGAAAAGAAGTTCAGTTCTTCCTGATGAACTAAAAGAAATATACGATGACGAAAAATATAAAAAATCACAGGATTATGAAAAAGCTAATTATAGATTCTCTATAGTTACCAGTAGTTTCAACTTAGTGCTTATACTTATATTTTTATATATCTCAGGCTTTGCAGTTATTGATGAAATAGCAAGGTACTATACTTCAAATATTATATTAATCGCACTTATTTTCTTTGGTATCATTATGTTTGCTTCTGATATTTTGCATATACCATTTGAAATATACGACACTTTTGTAATAGAGAAAAAATTTGAATTTAATAAAACAACTCCAAAAACATTTATTTTAGATAAGATAAAAGGCTGGATTCTTACAGCTCTTATTGGAGGTGGTTTATTAGCTCTTATAACTTGGTTTTATGATAGTGTTGGAAATACATTCTGGATATATGCATGGATAGCAGTGAGTATTTTTACAATTTTTATGAATATGTTTTATACAACTCTGATAGTTCCACTATTTAACAAGTTAAGTCCATTGGAAGACGGGCAACTTAAAGATCAAATCACAGAATTTTGTAGCAAAGTTGATTTTAAGCTAAATAATATTTATAAAATCGATGGATCTAAAAGAAGCACAAAAGCAAATGCTTATTTTAGTGGTTTAGGCAAGAAAAAGAAAATAGTATTATTCGATACCTTAATAGAAAAATTAAGTATAGAAGAAGTTGTAGCAGTACTATCACATGAAGTAGGGCATTACAAAAAAAAGCATACATTAATTTCAATAGTTACCGCAATAATTCAAACCGGTTTAACTTTATATATCTTATCACTTTTTGTTGGAAATCCTGATTTATCCAAAGCACTAGGCTCAGACATCCCTGGGTTTCATCTCGGTTTAATAACATTTGGCTTCCTTTATAGTCCTATTTCTACCATTATCGGGTTATTTTTAAATATTATATCCCGAAAAAATGAATATGCTGCAGATCAGTTTGCTTCAGAGAAATATAAAGGTAAACATTTGCAGGATGCCCTAAAAAAACTATCAGTGAATAACTTATCTAACCTGACACCCCATCCTTTATATGTATTCTTTAACTATTCTCATCCAACTTTGCTCCAAAGACTAAGGTTTATAAAAACCTTTAACAATTAATAACTATGAAAGCAGAAATAATTACAATTGGCGATGAGATATTAATTGGACATACCACTGATACAAACTCAGCATGGATGGCAAATAAATTAAACCTAATTGGTGTTGATATTATCAGAATAACTTCTATATCAGATAAAAAGGAGGAAGTAATTAAAGCTATTGATAATGTATCTGAAAATGCTGATGTTGTATTAATGACCGGTGGGCTTGGGCCAACAAATGATGATATTACAAAAGAATCACTTGCTGACTATTTTGGAGTAAAACTTGTTTTGAATGAAGCAGTATTAAGGCATATCGAACAATTTGTAATAAAAAGAAAAGCTTTTATGAATGACAGGAACATTAAACAAGCTTATTTACCTGAAAACTGTGAAATCATTCATAATAAAATTGGAACTGCAGCTGGTATGCTATTCCATATGAATAATAAAATCTTAATATCAATGCCGGGTGTTCCTTATGAAATGAAGGAAATGATAACAAGCGAAATCATTCCTTTATTAAGTAAGCAACAAAAAGGAAATGAAATAATCCATAAGGCCATACTAACACAAGGTGCTCCTGAATCAAAATTAGCAGAATTATTAGAAGATTGGGAAAGTAACATCCCAAAGCATATTTCATTAGCATATTTGCCATCACCTGGTATAGTAAAACTCAGGCTAACTGCCAGAGGGAGTAAAAAAGCATTGTTAAATGAACAAATTAATAAACAAGTTCAGGAATTACAAGCACTTATTCCTAATCTTATTTGTGGTTTTGATGCAGATAGGCTGGAAGAAATTGTAGGAAATTTGCTAAAAGCAAAAAAAATGACATTAAGTACAGCAGAAAGCTGCACCGGTGGCACTATTGCCAAATTAATTACTTCAATTCCGGGCAGTTCAGAATACTTTACTGGAGGCATTGTTGCATATACCAATAATATTAAGAGTAAAATATTAGCAGTAAGTAAAAGGAATATAGAAGATTATGGTGCTGTAAGCAAACAAGTAGTTGAAGAGATGGCTGTAAGAGTGAGAGATTTATATAAATCAAACTATTCAGTTGCTACCTCCGGTATAGCTGGCCCTTCAGGAGGAACTAAAGATAAACCGGTCGGTACCACTTGGATTGCCGTTGCAAATGAATCTACAGTTATTTCTAAAAAGTTTATTTTGGGCGATCAAAGAGAAAGAAATATTCAAAGAGCATCCGTAACTGCTTTAAATATGCTGCAAAAGCTACTATTAAATAAAGAAATCTAATTTTTTTCTTTTTTTTATATAATATATTTGAATAATTGAATAAAAATCGCGTATTTTGCGTTCTGTTTGAGAAAAGAGTTTAAAAAAACGAAGGAAAAATGTCAAAAATTTGTCAAATAACTGGAAAGAAAGTATTGGTTGGGAATAATGTTTCTCACTCAAAGAGAAGAACGAAAAGAAGATTTTACCCAAATCTAATGAAAAAGAAGTTTTATTTTGAAGAAGAAGATCGTTGGGTAACAATTACTGTTACAGCTTCTGGAATTAGAAATATCAACAAAAAGGGGCTGAAAAGTGCGCTTGAAGAGGCTAAAAAAAAGGGATTTATCGCGAACTATTAAAACAAAGGGGAGGCTAGAAAATGGCATCAAAAAAAGGGAATAGGATTCAGGTAATAATGGAATGTACTGAACATAAAGAATCTGGGCAACCAGGAACTTCTCGTTATATTACAACAAAAAATAAAAAAAATACTACTGAAAGATTAGAATTGAAAAAATACAATCCTATTCTTAAGAAAGTAACAGTTCATAAAGAAATAAAATAATTGAGTTATGGCTAAGAAAGCAGTTGCAAGTTTGCAGACAGGTGCTGGTAGAAATTATACTAAATGCATCAAGATGGTTAAAACGGAAAAAGGGTATCAATATGCACAGGAAATGGTACACAATAACAATATAAAAGAATTTTTCGCGAAGAAATAACTCTTATTTTTATAATATTAGGAAAACTTTCTTTTAACAAAAAGAAAGTTTTTTTTATTTCTACCATTTGCTATTTTGTATTAAATTAGCAATTATTTTATAAGATTAAAAGATAATATAATGAGTACATTAGGAATATTTTCGAGAGAAAAAAAGGATACACTGGATAAAGGGCTATCTAAAACAAAAGAAAGTGTTTTTAAAAAATTATCTCGTGCTGTTGTTGGTAAATCTAAGGTTGATAATGAGGTATTAGATAATTTAGAAGAAGTGCTAATTTCTTCTGATGTTGGTGTAAATACAACTTTGAAAATAATTGAGCGCATTGAAGATCGAGTTGCCAGTGATAAATATCTTGGAACTGATGAGTTAAATATAATTCTTAAAGATGAAATAGAAGCCCTTTTAGAAGAAAATAATTCTGATGATATAGATTTATCATTTGACGCAAGTAATGACCCTTATGTTATTATGGTTGTAGGAGTTAATGGAGTGGGTAAAACAACAACTATTGGTAAATTAGCCCATCAGTTTAAAAAAATGGGAAAAGATGTTTATCTGGGTGCTGCCGATACATTTCGTGCTGCAGCTGTTGATCAGCTAACAATATGGGCAGAAAGAGTGGGCGTACCTGTTGTAAAACAAAAAATGGGTTCAGACCCTGCATCAGTAGCATTTGATGCACTTTCTTCAGCAAAATCAAATAATGCTGATATAGTTATTATTGACACAGCCGGAAGGTTGCACAACAAAGTAAACCTAATGAATGAACTTGGTAAGATTAAAAAGGTAATGCAAAAAATTATTCCAGATGCACCTCATGAAATCTTACTTATACTTGATGGCTCAACTGGACAAAATGCCTTTGAGCAAGCAAAACAGTTTACAAATGTTACTGATATAACAGCATTGGCACTTACAAAGCTTGATGGTACAGCAAAAGGTGGTGTAGCTATTGGGATTTCTGATCAATTTAAAATTCCTGTTAAGTATATTGGAATTGGAGAAGGGTTAGAGGATCTCCAAATATTCAATAAAAAGGAGTTTGTTGACTCTCTTTTTTCAAAATAGATAGTATCACATATGTAATTGAACCTGCCGGAGCTTATATTTACCAACAGGTTTTTATTTTGTTTATTCATGAAAACAAATAGCAGGAAAAAGGTAAATATTATAACGCTTGGTTGTTCTAAAAATCTTGTAGATTCAGAATACCTTCTACAACAACTTGAATCAAATGGATATCAGGTTTTGCATGATTCAAATCAGCCTTCAGAAATAGTTATTATTAATACTTGCGGATTTATTAATGATGCAAAAAAAGAATCTATTGATACCATATTACAGTTTGAAGAACTAAAGAAGCATAATAAAATTGAAAAACTTTTTGTTTTTGGATGTTTATCTGAGAGATATAAAGATGAATTAGAACAAGAGATTTCTGTTGTAGATAAGTATTTTGGAGTTTATAACATAAAGGAAGTTATTGAATCAATTGGTGGCCATTATAAAGAAGAGTTAGTAGGTGAACGTATGTTAACTACAAAACATTATGCTTATCTTAAAATTTCTGAAGGATGTGATAGAACATGCTCATTTTGTGCCATTCCGTTAATTAAAGGAAAGCACCGTTCCAGGCCAATTGATGAGTTAGTAAAAGAAGCAGAATTTCTAATTAGCAAGGGAGTAAAAGAAATTATTTTAATAGCTCAGGATTTATCTTATTATGGTATAGATATTTACAAAGAATTCAAACTTGCGGAATTAATTGATAAACTGTCTGAAGTAAAAGGTTTAAAATGGTTAAGGCTTCATTATACTTTTCCTGCAAAGTTCCCAAAGGAAGTTATATCTGTTATGAAATCTAAGTCAAATATTTGCAAGTACCTTGATATACCTGTCCAGCATATTAGTAACAAATTACTTAAGAATATGCGCAGGGGCATTACTAAAGAGCAAACATATGATTTAATAAAATACTTTAGGCAAGAAATTCCCGGAATGGCATTAAGAACAACGTTATTAGTTGGGCATCCCGGAGAAACTGACGAAGACTTTAACGAATTAATCGAGTTTATTAAGTTTGCGAAATTTGAAAGACTTGGGGTTTTTACATATTCTGAAGAAGAAAATACATATTCTGCAATAAACTATACTGATGATATTCCATTTTCAATAAAACAAGCAAGAATGGATAAAATAATGGATGTTCAGCGGGAGATTTCTAATAGTCTAAATAATAACAAAATAGGTGAATTATATAAAGTAATAATTGATAGGAGAGAAGGTGATTATTATATTGGTAGGACAGAGTTTGATTCACCTGATGTTGATAATGAAGTGATTATTAAATCAGAAAATAAGAGATTACGTGTTGGTAGTTTTTACCAGGTTAGAATTAAAAGTGCCGATGATTTTGATTTAATTGGAGAAATAGAATGAAAAAAAGAGATGTCTCAAAAGGCAAGAATTGTATTCTTTACAAAACGTTGAATAATAATGCCACAGATTCACAGATTTTATAGCTTGATTAATTCATAAACTTTCATACATATCTCTATATTAGCCGCTAATGCGCGAATGATTTTAAAAAGCAAATATCATAATTCATTTATTATTAGCGAATTCGTAGCTTTTATGAATAATTGAGGATAGAAACTAATTACCAATTCTTAAAAAAACAGATGTAAGATAAAGTTGCACTTTAATTTTTTAGTATTTTTTCATACATAATTTAATCTGTGAATCTTTGGCATTATTATTCAACGTTTTGTAAAGAATACAATTCT
>DAOVYZ010000350.1 GCA_030635365.1 Bacteroidales bacterium | reverse complement strand
GTTACCATCATAAATCGGGATGAAAACTTTGAAACCTCTTTATTACTAACCTGCAAAATAGAATAATGTAACATTCCCGTTAGAACAGAAACCATTCCCAGTATTATCCAAAAAACAGGTAAATAATATGATTTGAAAACCGTTAAAAAGAGAATATATGCTATCAACCCGAGAGAAACCGTAAAAACAATTTCTTTAATAAGAAACTTTTTAAGCACTTGCATTATTTTTTAGGCGGTTTAATAAAATCTTTTATTGCATAATAAGTAGCAAATACCACACTTGAAATTGATAAAACCATAGTAAATAATGGGAATTCAATACCTGTAATCCATTTGTCTAATTTCAAACCACCAAGTACCCCAATAACAATAATTGCTAACATTTGAAATCCAATAGCGGAATATTTAGCAAAATCACTATGCGCTTTTTTGTTCTTTTGTTCCGAATTTTGGTTCTTCTTTTCTGACATCTTTCAGTGATTCTTCGCCCATTTTACAATTACCTGTAAATCTTGAGCCTGGTTCAATAGCTAATTTTTTTGTAATAATATCACCAAATATCTTAGATGTAGCTTTAAGAGAAAGCAACTCGCTAACTTTAATTTTACCATGTACCTCTCCTAAAACATCTGAATTCTTACATTCTATCTCACCATTAACTTTACCAGTTTCACCAATAACAACTTTTCCTGCAATTTTTAAGTTTCCTGTCATTGTCCCATCAATACGAATATCGCTATTTGAATTAACATCTCCAGTGATCTCTGTACCGGTAACTATTAAGTTAACTGCTGTTGTTGCTTCTGTTTCGTTATACTTTGCCATCTTTGAATCTTAATTTAATACGTTAAAAACTAGTTTGATTGTACTACCTATCCGACAAAAGTATATTTTTTATCTAACGTTTCAAATATACATCGAATATTCATTAAAACAATCTATTTATCAATTTATTGTGATAGTGAAATATTTTTTTACTTATATCCCTCATTAACCAAAAAAAATATTCCTTTCAGTCATGAAAAAAGTTCATGAATTTTTCTACGATCAAGTATCGCTGGGTTTTAAGCCGTTTTTAATTGGCTCAAAACTGAGCTCTGCTATTCCGATGGTTATCAAAACGAGGGTTCCCGCATTACAACCCCCTACCCATTGCACATTCATACAATTCGTTTTTGCATGAATAATGCGGGTTAATTTGATTTGTATTATGATTAAAAATTATATAAATCAATCCCAAATAATAATTCAATTATTGAAACTCCTTCACTGGGTGCATATCCTAATCTTATACCAGAATTTAAAGGAAATATTGTTCGCAATAAATGATAATCGGCTGTTAACTCTATTCCAAAACTGAAATAATGCTCTTTAGGCCAAATATATGCAATTTGCGCTTCATTGACAGTTCTATATGTATTGAATGCATAATCTGCAAATATACTTCCCCTTAATCGCTTTAAGTATAGAACAGATCCTAAATTCCAATCGGGGTATGCTATAGGGAAAATATAGTCTCCATATAGTTTAACTAATTTCTCGCTCCTCTTCTTTTCTATACCACGCGGAAAACGAAAAGAACCATTCATTAAATATAACTTGGGATTTTGATACTGATACCCTAAATTGATTTTAACACCCTTATTTTTACCTCCGGGTAAATAGAAAATAGAATTTATGCTATATAAATATCCAAATAGTTCTGATTCGAATGGGGTAGATATTAAATCAAAATCAAAGATTGCACCCACCTGAGGTATTATATCTCTTTTTGATTTATATTTATATGAGTAAAATAGTAATCCCGCCTGAAAAAACTCTAGCCCTTTTATGTAATAGTTCTTTTGATAATTATAATATAAGTTGTCGAAATATTCTACGGATACCAACGGACGTAATCCTTTTATAAAGCTTCCTTCTGTAAAATTGAATGGTATATATATATCAACATCATAACTATAACCGGGATTTATTTCAGGAAACCAGGTTGTATTACTTGTTGCGATTATCAATTGATTATCTCCATAATCAGCCGTTAGCTTAATAACCGGGTATTGCCCCTTAAATATTAATGAGGATGATATGAAGTGATTTTCATCTTTATAAGCATAACTTAAAATTGATTCGACAGTGCTTAATTTATTTTGAGAAAGCAGCATAATCCCCGGATGAATATTATTGTAAATTTTGGAAGGGTCAGTAAAAATAACATCTAAGTCTTCACTACTAAAATCAAAGTATCCGGGAATCCAACTATGAAAATTAAATAAATTTAACGATTTTCTAAATGGCTTAGTATCAAATTTATTTTCAGGAATCTCTTTTATATCAATAGATTCCTGTTTTGTGACACTATTCGCAAATTTGTATTCAAAGCTTATAATACTCGATTTTTTCCATGATGCCCTTTCTACAGGGATCTTAGCAATCCTAAATCCTTGCGAAGTATAATTGTTAATAATCAAATCGCCGCCATTCTCATCTAAATCAAACCCTGAAATTCCAAATCTTGAAGATGAAAGTTGGTGGATTTCTTTACTTTCCTCATTAAAAACATAAATATCATCTGTCCCATTTAATGTGGAAAGAAAATATACTTGTCCGTCGTGTGGTAGTATTCTTTGTATATCAGCATTCTGCTGTTGGAAAACTTTCTCCCATGAATCTTTTGATAAACTATATCGCGAAATTTGTTTTCCTTCCTTGGTAAGCTCAATAACATAAATCCATTCTTCATTAGACGACCACTTTGGCCTTTGGATAGAATTACCCTGACTAGAATTTATCTCTTTAATAACTTCACCATTAAAACTATTTAATATTACTAGTGATGAATTATTTTTTTCATCAACCTTAACAACAGCTATCTTTTCCGCCGTTTTATTAATATCAGGGCTAAAATACCTGCTTTCCTTAATCAGCGTAAATACCCTTCTTGTTTTAATGTTAAGAAGTTTAAGGGTATTAAATTCTCTGTTATTCCACCTTAAGTCCGGTTTATATTCTGCCCAAACTAATATATTCCCGGAACAAGAAAAATCATTTGAAATTAAAGTTCCGGGTTCAAATAATATTTTTTCTGAATTCTTACTAACTAATACAAATTGAGGGATATGCGATAAACCTTTTTTTAATGTAAGTACATTATCTTGATCGATACAAATTGGATTTAGATAATTCTCATAATCCTCTATTGCATAACTTTGAATACGTTTAGGTTCTATTACTTGCTTTTGAGATTCTTCAAACGACCAAATACTATCTAAATGATTAAACGTTGCTTTATATAATTTCTCCTGAGAAAGCCCTGTATGTTTTTTCAATCCGAGATAAAAAGCAAAACTAGTGGGAAGTAATGTGTAGGAATTTCTGGCAACATGGTTTTCAATATTACTCCAAATTCCGGAACCATACTTATATCTCGCAAAAGCTGTTAACTGATAACCCAACTCATAATGATCAGGAACATAATTTCTATAAGACCCCAATAACATTTTATCAAATGAGTATCTTTCCTCCTCACCTAACAAATGAGTTTTTATTCCTCTTTGAAAAGACGGAAGTCTCCCTCTTCCAAAATTAGAAAATGCTGTTTCAGTACAAACTGCATCTCCCTCAAAATACCATAAAGGTAACTGTCCAGCGACTAATCCTGTTGCCTGTTGCCCAAAAATGAATGATAATATTTTTGTTATTCCCTGGTTTAATTTATCAATTTGAACAACATGCCTCAACTCATGAATACATAAGTGTTCCAACCACGGATCAGGAGAAATATCCTGGGGAGGAGTCGCGTATAACTCCATTCTTTTTGGTGCCCATGCTACATATCCATTTGAAAATATGGTTTGATTATGAACAATAACAGATATTTTCTTAGGCTTATGGTTTAAAGTATTTCCAACTCTATTGTAATAATAGTCTAAAATATTCGCAATATCTTGAGCTTCATTAATAAACCCTTCTTGAAATATTATCTGAAAATAATCGGTATTAATCTGCTGCCATTTAGCAGATGCAGGGTCTTCACCAGTCGAATAAAATTGCGCTTGTAATTCTCCTCCTCTTAAAATGAAAAAAAGAATAATTAAATAGATCAATCCCTTTCTCACACCTAAATCAGAATATAACATAATATTATGATTATAACTTTCTTGCACTATAACCTTCATTAGTTAGTATCTGTACAATTTTATCCCTAAAATCTCCTTGAATGATTATTTCTCCATCTTTTACTGAGCCTCCTACTGCACATTTTGTTTTTAAAATTTTAGCTAAATCTTTCAAATCATTTTCTGCGCCAACAAATCCATTTATTAAGGTAGCTTGTTTTCCTTTTTTCTTTGCTTTTGTATCTATATAAACTTTCAACTTTTGCTTTGAAGGATCAAGCGTTTTCTGTTCCTGATCTTCATCATCATAATTGTATTGAAAATCTGGATTTGTTGAGTATACAACATCTTGTCTATTTCTCCTG
>DAOVYZ010000145.1 GCA_030635365.1 Bacteroidales bacterium | reverse complement strand
TAAAGAATAATGAACGCTGATAACACGGATTTCGGTACATACCAAAATCGCTGATCTTTACGGATTTTACAATAATATTTTTTCACTTTCCATAATTTGCTTTTACTCTAATTTTATTTCCTGGCTTTTATCTGTTTCATCCATGTTTCGCCAGTTAGGCGAATCTGTTTTATCCGCGTTCTATAAAATATCAGGTATTAATACGGATATTCATTTTATTTTATTATCCCCTATTTTTTCTTATTTTAGCTTATCACTAATCAAATTAAGGGAAATTTATTATGAAACTTAAAACTATTATTACAGGAATCTTATCTTTTGTTATCTTCCTATTATTCTCATTTGGGTCTTATGCCAATAAAACATCAGTTACTGTAATTGCACCAGAAAAAGCTAAGAAAGGAACAGAAATTACTATTAAGATTGAAGTAAAACATGTAGGTAATACGAAAGGGCATTATACCGATTGGGTTTGGGTAAAAATTAATGGTGAAGAATATAAAAAGTGGGAATATACTCCCAAATCTTTACCTGAAAGCCAAAATTTCACTTTAGAATTTAAAATTAAAGCTGAAAAGAATCTTGAAATTATTGCGGAAGGAAATTGTAACAAACATGGTTCAAAGGGTGAAAATAAGGCAATAGTTGTTGTTGAGTAATTGCATTTAAAATCATTATATTTTTTATTACTCCTATTTACAATTTTAATTAAAAATCTTTAAAAGATATGTAGTAAAACATATTAATTATTAACACTAAATCTAAAAAAAATGAAAAAGTTATTCTTAACAACCTTTATTGCTTTGGCAGGAATTTATACAGTTATGGCTCAGGGATTTACGCCTCCACCTGATGAAAAAGCAGTAGTTTATTTTGTTCGTGTAACAAAATATGGCAAACCAACAGCTTTCGAATTCTTTCATCAAGACAAGTATATTGGGGCATTTAAAGGAGACCAGTATATGCGCTATGAATGCGACCCGGGATCACATCTTTTTTGGGCTTCGTCTGAAAATAAAGAATTTATCACAGCAAACCTTGAATCAGGGAAATCATACATAATTATGGTAAATGTAATTATGGGAGCATGGAAAGCCAGGGTAGGCCTTGCACCTTTAAATTTCGATGATAATGAAGTTTGGGAAAGAGTTAAAAAACTAGTTAACAAGGACGAACCAATTGTTATGCCTGAAAGTAAAATTGAAAAAATGAATAAAAAGTTGAGTAAGTTTATTCCTAAACAACTTAAAAATTATGAAACTACATGGAAAGATGAAAGGAATTTCAGGCATATCGATCAACCAATTCCCGAAGGTAAGCTTTAATTATGTTCTTAAAATAAAAAAGAGGCTGTCCAAAAAGGTCAATTTCAGCCACAAAAACACAAAAGCACAAAAATTCACGAAACCATAATATGCTGATTAATTGTTTTTTTGTGCTATTTTGAGTCTTCGAGTTTTAGTGGCAAAGCTTTTTTATAAACTTTTTAGACAACCTCTTTTTATATATTATAAACAGTTTTTATTTCATATTCTCCATCTATGAAACGAGCAATCTTTGACAGATCCTTTCCAGCTCCACACTCATAAAAAACATTTACATTACCTTCAAGTATTTTTTTCATCGTGTCATACCAATTTATTTTTTCTGTTAGATTGTATACAAGCTCTTTTTTAATTTCTTTTACATCTGAAAAAAATCTTTGGTTATATGTAGAAATAACCGGAACCTTTGCATCCTGAATATGTATCTCATTTACAAAATCTTTAAACCCGGATGCACACTGTGCTAGATATTTTGAGTGATATGGAGTTTTAACTGTAAGTTTTCCAACTGAAAAGGCACCTTCTTCTTTGGCAACATTCAACAATATTTCAATATCTTTTATTTTACCTGCAATTACCAATGAATGTTCATTATTTACATTTATTATTTCTGCATCAAGCTGATTTTCCGTTATTAATTTATTCACATCATTGTATGTAAGTCCTATGATTGCCCCCATACCAAATTCAGCAGTACTAGAAATCTCATTTACCAATTCGTAGGCTTTTTTAATTAATCTTATGCCATCTTCTAAACTCATTGAGTTAACTGCATATAAATTTGCATATATTCCCATACTGTAACCCGCAGTAATTTGAGGTACGATATTACTCTTTTGTAAAATATCGCTAATTGCGCAACTAAAAAGATAAGCAATAACTTGAGAAAGAAACTCGCCTCTTTTATAGTCATGTGAATCATATGAGAATTTAGGCAACTCCTCACCAATCACCTGAGATGCAACCTGAATATAATCATCAATATCAATGTTATTTCTTCTTAAGAAATCAAGTTCTTTATTTGTATATTCAGTAATAAAAGCAGGAAAAATAAATGCGGTGTTGTTAATCATTAATAATCTAATTTTTATTCATTAAAAGTACCTTTGATATAACATACTGATCTGTTTCTTGAAAATGAGTTTTTATTTCAATTATATTTAAATCTTTTAAAACTCTTTTCAATTTATTTGATTTATAAATTTCTACAGTCTCAGAGTTTTTAAATATCAACTCAATATCTTTAAAACCAATATTGATGTAACCAAGAGCTTTATAAAAAGCTTCTTTAAAAGAAAAGCCTTTTAAAAAGGCTTCTTTTCCATATATCGAAAAATTATCTATTTCTCTTAATGTAAATAAATCATAAATTAAATTCGATAATTTCCCCTTATGGAAGTAGTGTTTATTAAAACGATTAATCTCTTCAATATCTATTCCGCAACCGTAAATCATCAGAAACTCTATCTAAAGATTGAGAATATTATTTTCATGTTCAATAATAAGCATTTGCATATCAATTAACCCGCCAATAGTTTGAACAGGGTTTTTAACAGCATACTTACCAATCGTTTTCAATTCTATATTCAGGCTGTATTTCTTTTTAAAAATCTCAATCAACTCTAAAAACATGAGTGAGTCGCCATCTAAATCACCTATTATATTTGATTCTTCAGTAATGTCATCTATTTCTATTTCACACTCTTCTGAGAAAAAATCCAAAACAATTTGTTTTACTTCTCCGCGAGTATCATCCGTAATCTGAGCCATTTTCTTTTTTTATTTTATTCTGTAATTAACTTATCAACTTCTTCTTTTGTCATCTCAATCCATTGCGGATTATCAAATTTATCATTAATTATATCAAACTTCACCTGAAAAAATGATTCTCTGTTAAATGATAATTTAGTTTCTTTATTTGGTGTATGTTCTATAAAAACTAAGCTTTCATAATTTATTTCAAATTTATCGCATAACTCCTTTGCCAGTTTTGTATTCCATTCTGTAATTGATGTACCCGGATTTTCTTCAAATAAATCTGTAACAATAATAATTATTTTATTCTCTTTCCTTTCAATTTTCAAGCCACAAATTGATGGTACATCCCATAAGCCTTTAAAATCATATAACTGATCTTGATATAAATTCACATCTGTACTCATTTTCATACAAAAATTAAGCAATTTTATGTTTTACGTTTTTACCAAAACTTGTTTTCGATAAATCTTTCCTTCGCTTTTTAAACGTACCATCCTCTAATTCACGAGAAACTATCTTTTTCAATAATTTGAACATTTTCTCTTCTTGAGTTTCATCCTTATAAAAAGTATCCCATGCATATTGATATAGTTCCTGTAGTCTTTCAGCACTCATATGTTTTGGGTGATATACAACTTGTCCTGCATTATAATCATCCCAATCAGGGTTAAAAATACGATTTTGTTTTTTTAAGTCTGTCCAGGCTTTTGTATGAGGGAAAGGAGCTAAAATAGTAAACTCAGCTAAATCCAAATTGATTTCTAATAAGAAATCAATTAACCTCTTAATATCATCTTCTGTTTGATTATCTAATCCTAAAAGAATTGTCCCTTCAACTCCAATACCATAATCATGATATTGCTTTACCCTGTTTTTAATATAATCTGATGTATCAAAAACTGCCTGATAAACATACCATGCACCGGCTTGTGCAGCCAAATCAAGTACCTCAGGTTTGTCTTCAATCGTATGGCTACACCATTTCTTTTTAAAAGGAATCATAGCTTTAAATAAATCCTTTTCCCATTGTGTATCTTGTGCTAAAGAATTATCAACAACAAATAATCTATTATTGTCTATTGTATCAAGTTCCTCAACTACTTTATCAATTGGCCTTGGGCGAAAATTTCTACCACCTAAATACGATACAGCGCAAGGATAACAACTATAACGGCATCCACGCGATGCGTGGAATAGGTCAAGCATCTGAACTCCCTTATGATAGTACAAATCACGATTATATAAGTCTCTTCGAGCAGGGCCAACAATTTCAATCGGTGGCAAATCGTTCATATGGTTATATACTTTTTTCAACTCTCCTTTTCTAAAATCTTCAAAAATCTGGGACATATGCCCTTCTGCCTCTCCTAAGAATACTGAGTCAGCATGCTCCATTGTTTCCTCAGCATGAAGCATTGTAGAAATACCTCCGAAAATTACTTTCTTCCCACGCTTTCTGTATTCATCAGCAATAGCCCAACCTCGCTTAACTTGAGTCGTTAACAACATTGAAATACCTACAAAATCTACATCATCATCATAACGTATCTCTTCAAGATTTTCATCTATGAATTCAACCTCTACATAATCAGGAATTGTTGCTGCAAATACTATTGCTCCATGAGGTGGTAAATTAAATGTTGTTTGCCCCTCTAATTTTCTCCACTTAGGAAATATTAATCGAAATTTCATATATACTTATTTTTAACTTCCCCTTTTCAACCGGATAAAATTATCAAAAAAATGTTCGATTACAAACTATAATTTTTATCCGCCATCCAAGGCTTTAGAATATCATTGATTTCCAGTCTGTCATGTTCTGATATTTCATATTTATTTTTTTGATACCCTTTTACTGAAACTACAAAGTTTTCTAATTGTTTTTCAAATACCGGTTTAAATTCAACATTTAAATGCTCATACAATAGTTTTATTTCTTGTATAGGATTCTTCTCTAGTTCTTCAAACCTTAATTCATAAAATCTTTCTACAGGTAACACTTTAGAATCATTTTGGATTTGTGTTGTCATCCTTACTAACAAATCACTCACTTCTTTACATGATGGCTTAACCCATTTACCATTCATGGCATTTTGCTTACCAACAATATCCCACATTCTTATTGTCGATGGAATTACTTTATGTGGATGCCTGATAATATGAACATATCTTGCTTCCGGAAAGGCCTCATTTAAAACTTTCATTCTAAACGAATGAAACGGGTTTTTTATTAATATGGTTTTGTTATTTTCTAAAGTTAGTTTTTTATAGAATAGCTTTAGAGCCATCTTCCATTCTTCTAATTTTTTCCCTTTAGGCAAAAAACCGGGGAATTGATTTAAGAAATATTCTGAAGATTTTGGAAAAACTAATCTTTCTAAAGGTGAATAAGCAGATAATCTAAACAATGCATATTCATCCTCAAGAGGTTCATCCATACTCAGTTTTACCTGATCCATAGGTCGCGTTCCCTTCAAGGCACGGCTCATTATTGGTTCATAAGATTTTCTTGATGTTAAAAAGCTATCGGGAATTGAACCCTGAAATACATTTGATGTAATTAGATTGGAATCAAGAGCCAATAGTTGGTGTAAAAACGTACTTCCTGTTCTCCAATGGCCAATAATAATTATGGGGTCTTTTTGTAGATTACAATTAGCAATTTTATCTTTATAAACTGATTTTTCTTTTCTATAAAAAATAGATGCCCAAATACCATTTTGAAAAAGAAATAAAAATCTTACCAAATATTTTGGGGAAAAAGACATTCCATTCTTCAATAATAACTTAATAAATTTGGAAAGCCTCATTCCTGCAATCAGATAAGCACTTTTCATAATTGATATGGTATTGGATTAAAAATACTCAGAGTTATTTTATACTGATTTGCTATTAATAAAATCTGCAACGGAATTTACATCCTGTAGTACCTCACGAGCAAGGTTTTGATCATCAATCCTTACATTAAACTGCCTTTGCACAGCCATTACAAGTTCTATAGCATCAATTGAATCCAAGCCTAAAGTATTATCTCCTCCAAAAAGTGGTAAATTATCTTCAATATCATCTGGTGTAATATCCTGTAAATTTAAAGTATCAATAATCATCTTCTTAATATCTGCCTTTAATCTTTCGGTATCGTTTTGTTCTCCCATTTATTTCAACTTATAATTTATTAACTACAATCTTTAACTCTTTATAAAACTCTTCCTCAGCATCTGCTCTTTCATTAATCAATTGGC
Organism: Bacteroidales bacterium; assembly: GCA_030635365.1. Taxonomy (GTDB): domain Bacteria; phylum Bacteroidota; class Bacteroidia; order Bacteroidales; family UBA12077; genus UBA12077. The sequence continues at coordinate 1,729 of DAOVYZ010000145.1, read as the reverse complement.
CCAACTCTTTAAGCTTATCAGCTCCAAGTTCTCTATTCTTACCAATTTTAGCTGCAAAATAAGAGATATTTCTCCAACCATCACCAATTTCCATCATCTTTTTTGACATATCTTCTAATTCTTCATTGTTAAGTTTCTCAGATGCCTGACGAAGAAATGTTGCATATAAAAATCGGAACCCTCCTCCTCCTGTCCCCTGATCTTCAAGAAAAATATTAATTTTCATCACTTCATGTGATAAATGGTCAATGTCTCTAGTTAATTTCGGCCACCCCTGTAACTTTTTGGCAAAAGTCCTAATACCACGTACACCTATAAAAGGAGGTTGAACCCCAATCATATTATTAATTGTATTTTTAATAGCTAATGGAATTAGCTTTTGGTAATCTATACTTTCCGGTACCGATTCTATATAATACATAAACCCTTTAGGTGCCAAATAACCTCCGGCAAACCTGGCCTTTCTTAAATTATCTTTATGGATCTTTGCTAATTTAGGATAATAACTATCGCTTACCAGGTAATCATCTCCTTCTTTACCTACAATTGTAATAAAATGGATATTGGCATGTACTCTCTCCCACTGTGGGATATAATCCATATAATAGAAATCAACCTGAACAGCAACCGGGATTCCTTCACCAACCAAACGATCTAATTCCTGTTCAGCTTTATCTTTATCCTTAAAACGTTGAGTTACAAATTCAATATCAGTTCGTTTAGCAATCTTTTTTCTTAATTTCCCGGGTTTTGTCCTTAATATAAACATTGGAAAACTTAAATTCGGTGTACGGCTTAAATATCCAAAATAAAGGCCACTGCCCAATCCAAATATCATAGGTTCAGAAATTTCAAAACCTTTATATTTTAATAAAGCTGTTAATGTTCCTGACTCACAATGCGCAGCCATATTATGTTTAAAAGATTCTATAATCATTTTTTATTAAGTTCTATTTTTGTAATAACAACTAGTGAATTTTTTGTTTTTGTTTGCCTAAGCAATACAGGATTCAAATTCTCATCAGTAATATCATCATTATTTCCATCAATAACTAAAGCCTGAAACAAATTTGAAACCGGAATATCAAAAGCATATGCATATTTTAAAAGATCTGCAACTTTTGCCTTTTTAAATGAATTTATTTTTTGATGCTGCTTCACTTTATATACTGGTAATCCTGCTCTACGTGCAAGTTCCACATCATTAAAATCATGTATAATCTTGTAAAAATGAATTGGTGTTATTTCATTATTTTTTAGCTTTTCAAGCAATGATTTTCGAAGTCTGATCATCTTGTCCCAAAAATCATCTAGATAATTTTTGGAAATATACGAACCTGTCTGAATTGGCCCGTAAGAACCATCTTCTTTTTCAACATACATTACAAGTTGCTGGGGTTCATAATCAATATGAGCGTCTTTTTCTTTCATTTAAATAAAATTTTCATAAAAACTTAATACCAATCTACTTGGCAACTCAATATAATTTCACAAAATTACTTTAATTTAAGTAAACGCCAAATTTAATAATTTTAAACAAAAACAATATATAAAGGATATTTGTTAACCGATGAAAATTAGTCAATTAAAATAATATCTTTATCAAATATGCGCTATTGTTGATATTAAAATATTTTCTAATCTAAGTTTTGTTAAAACTATTTATTAAATTTGCACTATTTAAATTTTGACTAGTCATCTAATAGTCTGAAAATTAGTATTTTTAAAC
>DAOVYZ010000284.1 GCA_030635365.1 Bacteroidales bacterium | reverse complement strand
CTGGAACATTTTAAACTAAAGCGAATTATCAAAAAAAATTGCATAAAAATTGTTATATCCGATAACCGATTTGGACTATGGAATAGTAATATATATTCTGTCTTTATAACTCATCAATTAAAAATAAATTTCCCCGGGAAATTAAAAGTTTTTGAACCAATTTATCAACTTCTTATAAGGCATGTAATCAATAAGTATGATGAATGTTGGATACCTGATTTCGAAGGCAATTTTAATTTATCCGGTGAACTGTCCCATATAAACACAGAAACTAAAAATAGTTATTTTATAGGGCCATTATCAAGATTTAAATTTGAAAAAAATGATACAAAAACACCGAAGATAAAATATAACGTTTTGTTTATTTTATCCGGGCCAGAACCACAAAGAACATTATTAGAAAATATTTTTTATAATCAAACAAAAGAAACCAGTTTGAAATGTGCAATTGTAAGAGGAACAGAACAAAAAACAGAAAAATCTTTCTCATTCCCGGTTTATAATATATTAAATTCTAAAGAACTCTGCGAACTAATTAAAGAATCAGAATTGGTAATTTGCAGATCCGGCTATAGTTCCATAATGGATTTATTTATTCTTAGAAAAAAAGCTGTTTTAATACCTACACCCGGACAAACAGAACAAGAATACCTTGCAGATTATTTGAAAAATAAAAGTTTATTCTTTTCGCTAAAACAAAAAAACTTTAACCTACAAAAAGCCGTAAATTATGCGTACAATCCAAGCCATAATAAATTAGTAAATAAAGACAACCTAACAAAAAGGATTCTCAATTTAACCCGATTAATTCATAAACTTAATAAATAGCATCCTGAATTCAGGTTAAAAAAACAACAAAATAATAAAGGATAAAGTAAAACCCGTGATCCATCCGGTATAAATTTCAAATTGTTTGTGAGAACTTAGTTTTAATCTTGAATAACCAAGTAGCCCTGATAGAACAATTGATATAATAATAAAAATTTCAAGATTAACATTCAGCATAAAAGAAAAAGCTATTATAGCACCTGTTAATCCACCTATCCCAATCATATGAGCACTTATTTTCCATTTAATTGTAAAAAGGAATAATGCAAAAACAGAAATACCTGCCGTTAAAATAAACTTAGATATTGTAATTGGAGCACCAAGTCTAATAAGTAAATAATAGCTGAAAAAATATAGAATAGACGTAACAAATAAAGGAATTAGTCTTTCTCTATGGTTATCCATTTGTACATCTTTTATAATTTTCTGAAAAATAAAAAAAGGAACAAATGTTAATGGCAATACAAATGTGCTAACCAGTACTATTAAAAAGATTACCTTTTTCGCCTGAAACGGTAAATACTCCAGAACGGTTCCCGAATTTAATAATACTAAAATTCCAATAGTAGGAAATAAAAGTGGATGAAATATTATTGAGAGTAATTTAGCTAGATTTTTCTCCATTACAATTCTTTTCTCAGCCTGGCTACAGGAATATTTAATTGCTCACGGTATTTTGCAACTGTCCTTCTCGCGATTTTATATCCTTTTTCTTTTAAAATATTTGTTAATTTATCGTCTGTTAAAGGCTTTTTCTTTTCTTCATTATCAATACATTCTTTCAAAATCGATTTAATTTCTCTTGTAGATACTTCTTCTCCTGACTCTGTCTGTAATCCCTCCGAAAAGAAATATTTTAACGAATAAATTCCAAAATGTGTTTGTATATATTTACTATTAGCTACACGAGAAATTGTCGAGATATCTAAATTGGTTTTTTCTGCAATATTTTTTAATATCATTGGCCTAAGTAAGGATTCTTCTCCATCCATAAAATATTTATGTTGATATTCAATTATTGCATTCATAGTTAAAAGCAATGTATTTTGCCTTTGCTTAATAGCATCAATAAACCACTTTGCTGAATCCAGTTTTTGCTTTACAAAAGTTATAGTTTCTTTATCGCTTTTTGTTTTCTCGTTTTTACTTTTGTGCGAATACGATAATAGCATTTCAGTATACGTGTAGTTCAATCGTAATTCAGGTACATTTTTAGCATTTAGGGTTAACTGTAATTCACCCTCTTTATTTTCCAAAATAAAATCCGGCACCAATGTTTGAATTACTCTCGACGAATCAGAAAAACTACTCCCCGGTTTAGGATTAAGCTTTAATATTTCATCAATAGCAGCTTTTAATTCTTGCTCACTAATATTAAGTCGTGTAATAATCTTCTCATAGTGCTTCTTAGTAAATTCATTAAAATAGTACTTAAGAATCTTTCTAGCTAACTTTATTTCGCATATTTCCTTATCTTTTACGTCTATTTGCAACAATAAGCATTCCTGCAAACTTCTTGCCCCGACTCCCGGCGGTTCTAAATCCTGAATAAATCTTAAAATTTCCAATAACTCATCTTCGTCCGTATTAATATTTTGCGAAAAAGCTAAATCATTTGCAATAGCTTCAAGCTTTCGTCTTACATAACCATCATCATCAAGATTCCCAATTAAATACATAGCCAGGGCTTCTTCTTTTTCCGAAAAATTTCTTAAACCAATTTGATTTTGTAAATGCTCATGAAAAGATATGCCTACAGAAAACGGTATATCTTCTTTTTTATCATCTTTTGAATAATTATTTGATGCTAATCTATAAGAAGGAACATCCTCATCATTAATATAATCTTCAAGAGAAAATTCATCGATACTATTATCCAGATTCTCTTCAGCAATTTCTTCATCATTCGAGTCCTGAAATTCCTCATCTGCCCCTTCTTCCAACACAGGGTTTTCTTCCAGTTCCTTTTTAATTCTTTGTTCAAGTTGAATAGTTGGAATTTCCAACAACTTGATCATTTGAATCTGTTGAGGCGAAAGTTTTTGTAATAATTTTTGTTGTAAACTTTGCTTTAACATTACCTATGCTTTGATTGCCTAAATTTAATTAAAATTCTGCATTTTTAGGTGTCCTGGGGAATGGAATAACATCGCGAATGTTAGACATTCCTGTAACAAATAAAATAAACCTTTCAAAACCAAGGCCAAATCCACTATGCGGAACTGTACCAAACTTTCTTGTTTCAAGATACCACCACATTTCTTCTTCCGGGATACCCATTTCATTTATTTTACCTTTTAACTTGTCATATATCTCTTCCCTCTGCGAACCTCCTATTATTTCTCCTATACGTGGAAATAATACATCTAAAGCACGCACTGTTTTACCATCATCATTTTGTTTCATATAAAAAGCCTTTATTATTGCAGGATAATCTGTAACCATAACCGGTTTTTTATAGTGCTTTTCAACCAAATAGCGTTCATGTTCAGATTGCAGGTCGTACCCCCATTTAACCGGAAATTCAAACTTCTGGCCAGCTTTTTCTAATACCTCAATTGCTTCTGTATAACTAATGCGTTCAAATTTATTCTCTACAATAAAATTCAGCCTTTCTATTAACTCTTTATCATACATTTTGTTAAGAAATTCAATATCGTCTTTACAGTTTTCTAAAGCATATGAAATAAGAAATTTTAGAAAATCTTCTGCCAAATCCATATTATCATGAATATCATAAAATGCCATTTCAGGTTCTATCATCCAAAATTCTGCAAGGTGTCTAGGAGTATTTGAATTTTCAGCCCTAAATGTTGGCCCAAAAGTATAAATATTTGACAACGCTGTAGCTCCCAACTCACCTTCTAATTGCCCTGAAACGGTTAAGTTTGTTTCTTTTCCAAAAAAATCTTTTGAATAATCAATTTTACCCTCATCAGTTTTTGGAGGGTTCATCATATCAAGGTTAGTAACTCTAAACATTTCTCCTGCACCTTCAGCATCAGAGCCTGTAACAATAGGTGTATGCAAATAATAAAAATTCCTATCATTAAAATATTTATGTATTGCAAAAGACATGGCATGCCTTATCCTAAAAATTGCCCCAAAAGTATTAGTGCGAAAACGTAAATGGGCTATTTCTCTTAAGAATTCAAGTGTATGCCCTTTTTTTTGTAAAGGGTAAGTTTCCGGATCTGCTGTACCGTAAATCTCAACTTCATTTGCTAATATCTCAATATTCTGCCCTTTACCCATTGATTTTACAAGTTTCCCATTTACACTTAGGCTTGCCCCGGTAGTTATATCTCGTATTAATTCTTCATTAAAATTTGCTACATCTATTACAATCTGAATATTATTAATTGTTGACCCATCATTTAATGCAACAAAGGCTACTTGTTTATTACCTCTTTTAGTTCTTACCCACCCTTTTACATTTATATCCAAATCAACTTTTGATGATTTTAATAAATCTTTAACAAAATTTCTTTTATATTTCATATTTTTATAAATATTTAGCTTACAAAAATAGCATTTTTAGTTTGACTATAAAATACATGGTATCTTAATTCTAATCAGAAAAAAGGAGCTGTTTAACTTGATTTTAATTGTTTTTTTTCTTAAATTATAACAATTACTCTCTTGCCAGGATTTCAGAAAGAATCTATTCAAAGCTAAGGTATAAATTAATCTTAATTACTATTATAAAACCAATATTATGGAAAAGTGGATTATAAAAAACAATGTCTTTAAAGAAACAGAGCTTAATGATAAGTTATTAATTGTTATAAATGATATTGTAAATGAAATAGAAAAACTTATACCCACTGAACCTCCATTAGGGTTTAAGCCCATTGAATTAACAAATGACCAAATGATTGGGCCTGCATTTTATTGGCCTTTAGGGCGAGACTTTTATAAAATAGCTTTAAATATATCAGGAGTCAATTATAATCAAATTGCTTTTCAATTTTCTCAAGAACTTTGTAGAATTTATTGCGATCCCAGAATGAGAAGTTGGTTCATTCAACTTTTAAGTCACGTTTTTGCACTATACGTGCTGGATTTTTTAGGTAAAAAATGGAAGAAAGATCCTCCAAATAAATCATTAAATGATTATTGGTATAATTTTGATTCTTACAAAAGTAATCTCTTAAATGCTGCTTTTAGTAAAGTAGATATTGTAAAATATCAAGTTGCAAATGAATGGGTACAATATCAGGTTAATAAATTAAGAAAAAAAGATAAAGTAAATCGTGGTAAATTATTAATTGTTGCTTATGAGCTACTTCCTATATTTAAAAAATATCCCGAGGGTTGGAAGTTGCTCCCATTTGTAGGAAAATGCTCAATTCCACCACCACCTTCTGATCCAAATAAAATAGTATCTGACAGAAAAACT
>DAOVYZ010000418.1 GCA_030635365.1 Bacteroidales bacterium | reverse complement strand
TGTTAATTAGATAGGTCAATTAAATAATGTATTAAACCAATTTTATTAAAATACTAATTGCGAATTAATTAAATTGTACTTATATTTATCTAAATTAAATTTTACCTATGTTCGGAAATATCTCATTTAAAAATAAATACGATATACGTAGAGAAGCTGTATTTATAATGTTAGCCGGAATGTTTATTGGTTCATTGGCAATGTTAAATATTTTAGGGCTTTCACGGTTAATTGATTTATCATTTACCATAGGTGGAACTAAAGTTCCATTTATTGTATTTGTAGGAGTTTTGCCTTATCCAATAACATTCCTTTGTACCGATTTTATTTGTGAATTATATGGCAGGAGAATAGCTAACATGGTAGTATGGACAGGTTTACTGCTTAATTTATGGGTATTATTTATTTTATGGATTGGGGGTAGACTACCTGGAGATACATCTGTTGATAGTGATGCATTTTTTATAATCAGAGGACTTACATTTGGTGCAACCGTAGCTTCTATGATTGCATATTTAACAGCTCAGTTTGTGGATGTACGCGTTTTTCACTTTCTAAAAAGAATTACAAAAGGAAAACATCTTTGGTTACGAAATAATGTCTCAACATTAACCAGTCAACTTATAGATTCTGTTGCAGTTATATTAATTACTTATTACGGAACTCATGCTATTGAGATACAGGAAGGAGATCATGCAGTTCCTTTCCTTACTATCCTTATTTTGTCTAATTACTTTTTTAAAATGATATCCGCATTACTTGATACAATTCCATTTTATATTGGAGTTAAATATCTCTCAAAATTCTTAGATATTGACCCAATGAAAGAATACAAACAGGAAAAATATTCTGATTAAAGTTCATTAATAATTCAATACTTCGTTAAGTTTTGCCAAAGTTCTTAGTTTCAAGCTAATATAAAAATATAACGAACTATTACTTTAAAGACTATAGCGAAAATAAACATTGATGTAAATTCTGATAACACTGCCCTAATTAAGTTTCAAGTAGTGATGATGAAAAATTGAATCTTTCAAGTAACGATTCATCATTAAGTTCTTTCGATAAAGCTTTGATAAAGTTTTCCGGAACATCAAATATATCTAAAACAAGTAGTCCATCCAAGGCATTATTAAATTTAGGGTCAATATTAAATCCTATTAATTTAGAATTCAATTGCAGATATTTTTTTAATAATACAGGAAATTTATAAGTCGATTCAATATCAATTATTAGCTTATCCAGTTTAGAAACATCTCCACCTTCCGCTTCCATAAATATCTCTCTATCTACTGTTTTATCAGGCTTCACAATAAATTTTTTCCTGGGCTTTATAAACGTTGCCAGATCTTCATTGTAATGATACTTTTTAATAAACTCAACAATTAAGGATTTTGAGAATTTGGAAAAATCATTACTAATACTAACAGGCCCAATTAAATATCTGTATTCGGTATTCTTTAATAAAAAGAATAACAAACCTTTCCATAACAAAAACAATGGCAAGGTCCTACGTTGATATTCTTTCACTATAAATGACCTCCCTAATTCAATTGATTCATTTAAATAACCTGAAAAGCCTTTCTTAATTTTAAAAAGTGAATTGAGATAAAATCCATTTATACCATATTGAGCAATAATATCATTCCCTTTTCCCAAACGATATGCTCCAACTAGTTTCTTCTCATCTTCATCCCAAATTATTAGTTGATTATAATAAAAATCATATTCGTCAATATCCATACTTAAGTTAGTGCCTTCGCCAACAGCTCTAAAAGTAATCTCTCTTAGCCTCCCTATTTCATATAATGTGTTTGGCATTTTTGTAGATGGTGCGCATAACACAATATAGCTTTTATTAATAAACAACAGGTATTCATCTTTTAATTTATTTATTTCTTTTTCTATTTCAGTCATATCCCCAGCTTCCACAACGGGTTGTGCTTTCTTTATCCTGGGATTAAGTGAAGGAACATAAAATTTCTTTGCTTCTAATGTTGTCCCTAAAGCATAAGTTCTTGCCCTTAAATATCGCCCAAAATGAGCTGTATCAGAAAATTCCTCTTGCTCATTAACAGGAACTGGATTTCCCACTCGGATTTGAATTATTTTATGCTTTTTATTTAATAACTCAGAAGGCAATTTAGCTGTTCTAAGTATTGGGTGTATTTTACCCAAAATATGAAAAAAACGACTATTTGTTCCGTGAAAATAAAATGGAACAATTGGAACTCCAGCTTTTTTTATAAACTTTAGCATTGATGGTTGCCATTCGCGATCTTGAATAATACCTGATTCCGGCTGATATGATGACACCTCTCCAGCAGGAAATATCCCTAACGGATGCCCATCTTCAAGATGCTTTAATGCATATTTTATACCGGAAAAACTTGATTTTTCCTCTTTGTGACTTTCAAATGGATTAACGGAAAAAACCATATCCTTTATGGGGCCTATTTTCTGTAAAAGAGAATTCGCCATTGCCTTAAACTCAGGCCTTATCTCACACAATACTTTTAACAAAATTAACACATCTACGCCACCAAAAGGATGATTAGCAACCACAATAAACGGTTCATTTTTTGGAATCTTTTTTAAATCATCTTCACGTACCTCAAAATGAAAATCCAGATGCTTTATTACTGAATTTACAAATTCAATTCCAATCTTATCTTTTGTCTGAGAATATAACTTATTTAGCTCATTAAATTTTAATAATTGCATAAGCAATTTTGCAATTACTTCTCCTCCAAATTTATCTAAATTAATTGCCTTAAGAAGGTCTTTTGAAGTTACCAGATTCATATTTTGGTGTTATATATATAAACAAAAATAAAATATATAACGAATAATTAATGGAATTATGCTACTAAAATAACTTTTTAAATTTTCACCTATACATTTCATTCAGCTAATTACCTTATTACGTGCAAGTAACTTTTGTAATTCGAATAATATATTTTTTAGCTTTATTTTTACTTAGTCTCAGCAAGCACTTAACAAAAATTTATTTCATGGAAGATTACCCTATCTCTTGCCTCTCCAGTAAAATAAAACTCCTCGCAGCAAGCTGACAAGGTATCTCAATGGAATATTATCTTTTTATACGCACCAAAGTGCAGGGAATAAAACCCTTGATATTCTTCGACTACCGCCAGGATCAGTTCGGCTAAATGATTTAATTAAAAGAATCATGCATAATATTTTTCTATTATTTTTAACAATTCCTCTACTTGTATTGGTTTTGCCATATAATCGTCGCAACCTGCAGCCATTGCTTGTTCTTTATCATTCTGAAGGGCATATGCTGTCTGGGCAATTATCTTAACTTCTTTATTCGTTTTCCTAATTTGTTTGGTGGCTTCAAACCCATCAATGCCTGGCAGTCTTACATCCATAAAGATAAGATCCATTTTATTCGATTCAACAATTCGGATAGCATCTTCTCCTTTAGTTGTTTGTATAATTCCTCCTCCTCCAAGATCTTGTAAAAAGATTCTCAAAAACTCATAACAAACCATATCATCTTCTACAATTAAGATCATTTTATTTGTTAATAAATCGTTCTTACCCTCTTTTTTTTCAGGGATTATGGTTTTATTGTTTTCAATATTCATCATAGGTAGTGTAAAATTAAATGTAGCACCTAGTCCTTTTTGTGATTCAACCCAAATATTTCCTCCCATTTTCTCTAGTAACCCTATAACAATTGATAGTCCGAGGCCAGCCCCTTCATAATCTCGCGTTATTGAGTCATCTACCTGTCTAAAGGTATTAACACTCTTCTTAAATTGTTCCTTTGGTATGCCCATGCCAGTATCCTTT
>DAOVYZ010000169.1 GCA_030635365.1 Bacteroidales bacterium | reverse complement strand
TATATACACTATTATCCAGTTTATTTAATCCCTCTTCTAATTCCTTAATCATTTTTGCATCTTCAATATCAATCACCTTATGCCTATACTTTTCATATTCCAATTCAGCCAATTCTTTTGCAATTTTAGCTGAAATCTTTCCTGCATGTTCCAGAATCTCTTTGTCATTAAGTGTCATAAAATCGTTGAGCTTTTTAATCCAATCGTTCATGTACATAGGGTTTCGGTTACGTGCTTGTAGTTCAGCAAACGATAGGTACTGGTCAACAATCAGGTTTAAATCTTTTAGTTCATCTTCTGACAAATAATTTTTAGCAATCGAAACATCTGTCTTTCTGATTTTACCAGTTGGAGCATTTTTCCAAGTTGTTAATCCCATGTTTTGTTTTGTAGAATCTACTCGTTTATATACTATCTCTGATGCTGTATGACCATGAATTGCCCAGTGCATCTTATTTTGAACCGACTTAAAGAATGATAGGCTTTCTTCCGTATTTGCATCATAATCAATAGCAGTAGTATAAATATCTCTGATTTTAGCATAGAAAATCTTCTCAGAACTTCGGATATCTCGGATACGCTCCAACAGTTCATCAAAGTATTGATTTGTATGTCCTGTTTCTTTTAGCTTCTCATCGTTAAGCACAAAACCTTTTACTATATATTCTTTTAATTGTTGGGTTGCCCAAATACGGAATTGTGTTCCACGATGCGATTTTACCCTATATCCAACCGAAATAACAATATCTAAATTATAGTAGTTCATAGAATATTGCTTACCATCAGAGGCAGTTGTCAAGTAATCCTTGACAACTGAATTTTCGTCTAGTTCGCCCTCTTTAAATATATTGCGAATGTGTAAGCTGATATTTTGTTTTGTTGTCTGAAATAATTCAACCATTTGTGCTTGCGAAAGCCAAACAGTTTCTTCTTCTAAATGGACATCAATTTTGGTTTGACCGTCTTCGGTTTGGTATAGTAGTATTTTGGAGTTGTTCATTTTCTGTAAATTCTTTAAATTTCTTATCTAACTTTTTAAACTTTTCTCTATCATTGAGATAATCCATATTTCTTTTCTGCCGATTTTTGAAATAAACTCATCTATTACTTTTATCTTTAATTTATTGCAACTAAAATACACTTTTCATATCAAAATCATGCAAATCAACTTATCCAAATTAGCGTACGGCAGCAAAAAACAAGTGTTTGGCAGCGAAGGGACGGTTGCAGGGATGTACCGGCAAACTCTTGCTTTGTGCGTTGGCTTTCCTGTCTTTATTTTCTTAGGGTGGAAAACAAAGAATATTTCAATTTATTACCTTAGTTTATTCTGTGGCAGCCTTGCATACAACTAAAAAACAGACGTAACATAATTTAAATTCTACTCTCCTTTTTTAAACGCCAAAGCACCCGTAGGGCAAGCTTCTACACATTTTTGTGCTGCACTGGTTAGTGCTTCACTTAATTCTTTATTAAAAGGAATATCAACCTTAACGGTAAAACCTCGCCCAATGTATGTTAAACCGGTTAATTCTTTTTCGCTTGATGTAATTTCGATGCATAAACCGCACTTAATACATTTTTCGGGTTCATAAACTACTTCTTTATGCTGTAAATATTTCGTTATTTCTTTTCTTTCACCAAATGAATATTTCTTTTGGTTTGCAACATATTCGTCTGCATAAATTCTGAGTTTACATGATTTAGGTTTTCGACAATCGCATCGCAAGCATCTTTTTGCTTCTTGTATAGCGTCTTCTTTACCAAAGCCCATTAATTTACCTTGTGCAGGTTCAATACGGTTGTCGGGTATTGCTTCTTTTTTGTATTCCTCAATTTCAGAATTGGTAAGTTTTCCAAAACGGGAATTAAATAATCTTTTAGTTTCTTGTGGTTTATTACCTGCAAGGAATGAATTTACCGAATATGCTGCATCTTTTCCTTGAGCCAAAGCTCTAATAGCTAGTTTATGTGGCCTTATTACACTACCACAAGCAAAAATTCTATCAATATTTGTAGCATATGTTCCTTCAATTGTATTTATACCTTTATCTCCGGATTCTATATTAAATTCTTTAACATTAGATTTTTTTATATCTCCGGTAGCAATTATAACAGCATCAAATTGTTTCTTAAGTTTTTTCTCAAAACCTTCAGGTTTAATCTCAGTGTTTAATTCAAATTTTACCCCGAATTGTTTAATAATATCTATTTCGTTTTTTAAAGCATTATTTGGAAGTTCGCTTTCTGGAACATTAAGTAGGCTTCCTCCGGGTTCATCATTTTTTTCAAATATTGTACAGTTATGCCCTTCTTTTAAAATATGAAAAGCACATGTAAGTCCTGCAGGCCCTGATCCTATAACAGCTACTTTTTTGCCTGTTTTCGTTTTCTTTTTAGGTAAATAAGCTGATTCATTTTTAATATCAACATCTGCAACAAATCTTTTTAAGATACAAATCGATACAGGATTATCAACCTGTTTTCGCCGACATGCTCCTTCGCAGGGTGCCGAGCATATGTATCCTAAAATTAAGGGTAATGCAATATCTTCTTTAACAAGTTTTAATGCTTCATCGAATTTATTGTCGGCAATAAACCTGTTCATTTTTGGAATATCCATGAATGCAGGACAGCTTATTCTACATGGTGCTTCACAGTCACCGGTATGGTCGCTTAAAAGTAATTCCAGAGCTTCTTTTCTTGCTTCAATAACTTCTTCATCATTACAAATAATATCCATTCCAGGTTTAACAGGCATGGCGCATGAAGGGAATAAATCACCTGATTTATTATCCTTAACTATACAAACCATGCATGACGGATGATTCGTTTTATCCAGATAGCACATGGCAGGTATTTTTATCCCGAGGGTTTCAGCTGCCTTTAAAACTGTTGTACCTTCTTCTGCTTTAACAAGCTTATTATTTATCTTAATTTCAATCATCCTACTTAGTTATAACTGCATTAACATGGCAAATTTCTCTGCAAACATCACATTTTATACATTTTTCAAGATCTATTTCATGCAATTCGTAAGGTTTTGCTTCAATTGCATCTGTCGGGCATCTTTGAGCACATTTTGTACATCCTATGCAATCCTCGGTTATTTCATACCTTATCATTTCCTTACACTTACCTGTTGGGCAGGTTCCGTTTATATGAGCTTCATATTCATGCCTAAAATATTTTAAGGTTGTTAAAACAGGATTTGGTGCTGTTTTTCCAAGATTACATACACTTCCTTTATTGATTTTTTCTGCAAGATTTTCTAGGGTGTCAAGATCTTCGGTTTTACCTTGCCCATTTGTAATTCTTTCTAAAACTTCAAGCATTTTTCGGGTTCCAACACGGCAGAATGTGCATCTGCCACATGACTGGTCTTGTATAAATGAAAGAAAATATTTGGCAATATCAACCATGCAGTCTGTGTCGTCGAGCACTATTAATCCTCCTGATCCCATCATGGCACCGGCCTTATTTAAGGATGCAAAGTCAATTGAAGTGTCCGACATTGATGCTGGTATACAACCACCTGAAGGCCCCCCGATTTGTACTGCCTTAAATTTTCTGTTATTGGCAATGCCTCCGCCTATATCTTCAACAATTTGTTTAATTGTAATTCCCATAGGGACTTCAATTAATCCGCCGCGATTAATTTTTCCTGCCGATGCAAATACTTTTGTTCCCTTACTGTCATCGGTTCCTGTACTGTTAAAAGCTTGAGCTTTATTCCTGATTATCCACGGAACCAATGAAAATGTTTCGGTATTATTTATAAGTGTGGGTTTATTCCATAAGCCGTTTTCGGCAGGGTAGGGTGGGCGTAGGGTAGGATATCCTCTATTTCCTTCTATTGATTTGATAAGTGCTGTTTCTTCTCCGCAAACAAATGCTCCTGCACCTTCAAAAATCTTTAAGTTAATTGAAAGTTCTGTTCCTAATATATTTTTACCAATTATTCCTTCTTTTTCGCAAATCTCTAATCCTTCTTTTATGCGTTTTACCGCTAATGGATACTCGGCCCGAATATAGAAAACTCCTTCTGATGCGCCCACAGCATATGCGGCAATGAGCATTCCTTCAATTATTCTGAATGGATATGATTCTAATAACATCCTGTCCATAAATGCTCCGGGGTCACCTTCATCACCATTACAAATAATATATTTAATATCTGATTTATTGTCTTTTACAAACTGCCATTTCTGTCCTGCTAAAAATCCGCCGCCGCCGCGTCCTTTCAATCCACTTTCTTTAATTTCATCAATAACCTCTTGTTGCGACATTGTTTTTAAGCATTTTTCCAAAGCTTTAAATCCATCCAGACGTTTGTACTCTTCTATATCCGAAGGTTTAATTTCTCCACGATGTTCGGTTGCAATATTAATTTGCCCTTCCAGAAACTCAGAAATAGGAGTATTTACTTCATCTAATGCATATTTTTTACTGAACTGCGGAATATCTTCAAATACAAAACTCTCTACAAAATTATTAAATCGACTTCTGAATTTATCAAGAAAACTTGTTGGTTGGAAATGGTTTAAAACAATTTTTCTTACTTCATCAGGATTGATTTTTGTGTAGTACGATGGTGTTTCTCCGGGCTTGTTTATCTCCAACATCGGTACCTGGTTACATACACCTACGCAACCCACTTGTTTTACATTAACATTAATATGATTTTGACTCAAAGTTTTCTCTAATTCTTCTTTAACCCCGGAACTACCACTAGCTATGCAGCATGACCCTAAACCGATTCTAATTTCCCCTTGTGATTTTAAATCAACTGAAAGTTTAGATGATTTTTTTGATTCCGGCTTATCTTTATTTGCCAAAAAGTCTTCTATTATCTCAGAAACCTTTTCTGTTGTAACATGTCCATATGTGGTTTCATCAATTTGTACTACAGGTGCCAGGGTACAACAACCCAAACAAGCTATTTTATCTACTGTAAATTGGCCTGCTTCATTCGTATCATCATTATCAGCTATATCCAGTTCTCGTTTAAAAGCATTGTATACCAGCATTGCACCTTTAACATGGCAAGCTGTTCCAATACAAACCTTTATTATATGTTCCCCAACCGGCTTATGCCTAAACTGAGAATAAAATGTAGATATTCCGTAAATACGGGCAGGAGTAATATCTGTAGTTTCACAGACTCTTTCAAGGGCTTCTTCTGGTAAATAATTAAATTTATCTTGAATTGCCTGAAGTATAGGGATAACCATTTCTACTGATTTTCCCTTTTCTTGTATAATATTATCGACTATTTCAATTATTTCGTTATTCATATTTCTTTGTTTAGCTCGTGCCCTCTATAATGTAGTGGAAGAAATACCTGCTGTTCTGTTTTGATGTTCCTTAAAAATAACTCTTTCTGCAAACACAATTCATAAACAGATTCTAATAAACCAGGTACCATCTCTTTATGAACTCTTATTGCTGAATCCAGAATTTCTTTTGAAAGATTATTGTATTCTTCTTTATTCATTTGTTTTCTTTCTTAGCGTCTCGGCGTCTTTGCGGTTAACTATTTTCCGATACAGTACAAATTCTTATCAGCTCTAATATAAACCCTTCCGTTTGCAAAGGCCGGTGTGCTAACAACTTTCTCTCCAAGTTTAGATTCTCCAAGCGAAACATATTCTTTATCGGCTTTGAAAACATGCATGATTCCTGTAACATCTAATAGATAGATTTTATCTTCTACTAAAATTGGAGATGAATAAAATCCGTTATCAAATTCTTTTTCCCACAATAAAGTACCTGTCTTGGCATCGTGACAAACAACAACTCCGTAACTTGTAGCCAGAAACAAATATTTATCTGTTGCAACAGGACTGGGTACATCCGATAAATAGTCATATTGCTCCCAAAATTTTTCGGGCTGATCTCCTATTTTTATTGCCACAAGGCTTGCATATTCGTTTGTAGCAAATATAATTCCATCGGCATAAGCAAGGGATGGGCCTACTTCACCATACAAACAATCAAATCTCCAAAGTTCTTTTCCTGTATTGGCATCATAAGATGCAACAAAAGGATCTGTAACAAGAAGAATCTCTATTCTATTACCTGTATTTACAATAATAGGTGATGCCCAGGATATTTTTCCTTTACGCTCGGTACTCCAAATAACATCTCCCGTATTAACTGATAAAGCTATTACTTTAGATGTTGTTCTGTGATCGTACTGTACAATTAATTTATCTTCATATGTATAAAGTGATGATGAGTAACCATAGTGATTCTGAGGTACTCCAAGGTTCTTAGCCCAAACTCTTTTCCCGTTCATATCTAATGCAATTACATCTCCTGTTGAGAAAATTGCAAATACTTTTTTCCCATCCGTTGTAACTGTTGGTGCTGAGTGGCCTGTATCATTTGTTACGGCAGGAGCATTGGCTGGTGATCCTGTAATATTATCAGCATTAGCAGTCCAAAGCAATTTACCTGTATTTCTATCATAACAATATACTTGTTTTGTTGTAGCATTTGCGCCTGATAAGAATAACTTGTTGCCCCATATTACCGGAGAGTTATATCCGTGTAAAGGAACTGTGGTTTTCCACAAAATATTTTCTCCGCTTACGCCATCCCATTTTACAGGTATATTCTTTTGATAAGCAATTCCATTACCACCTGCACCTCTAAAGGCAGGAAAGTTTTTTTTCATTTCCGTAGTCGGATAATCCGAAACAGGTTTTGCCGGTTCCTGAGTTTGTTCATTGGTACCAGATTCTTCAACTTCGGCTTGTTCAGGTTCAGTAGCGGATGTTTCGAGATTAGTTTGAGCTAAAGCAGTTTCTTCCTGGGTTCCCTCTTCGTTCAATGTATTTTCAGCCTGAGCAGCTTCTTTAAATGTTTTTCCAAGTTTATTATGGGTAAGAAATGCAAATAATAGTGCAAGAATAACTAATCCTGTACCTCCAATTGATATCCATTTTCGTGCTGCTTTTTGCATGAATAGATTGTTATCATCTTTTTCTCCAACATCAGGTGCAAGTTTTTTTGCGGAATTAATTAATTGAATGGCGATTATTAATAAAATTACTCCTATTAGCAATAAATAACCTCCGGTTCTTATTTGCCATTGATTGGTGAAATATGCTTTTCGTGCCAGAAGGTCTAGTTCTCTAATTTCTTCTTTTAATGCTTCATCATTCGGATTTTGACTAAGCCTTTCAACCAAAGTATTTATGATCTCTGTATTTACTGGATCTAACCTGTTTATCTGGAGGTAATTTGCTATAATTAAAAAGCATATTATGAATGAAAAGGTAGCAGCTACAATTGCAATACCATTCCATAACCGAATATTTATTTTAAATAATTGCTTGTTCTTCATTTTAATCTATTTTGTATAATGATTAACATTTTAATTATGCCCAAATCGTGTATTTTCTTACCGCAGAGACATAAAGTTTT
>DAOVYZ010000149.1 GCA_030635365.1 Bacteroidales bacterium | reverse complement strand
GTCAATGCTTGTTCATAATTTTCAATTTTATGTGTAGTTAATAATTTCCAATTAATAGGCTTGGAGGCATTACCTTTCTCTTTGACCGATATGCAACTGATGGGAATAGGACGGATAACTCTTTTTTATAAGATTCTCAGGACACTTTAATGAACAGCTTATAAAACGCAATTCTATTAATGTTTGCCATTTATATTGATTTTTACGATTATCTGTTGGCAATTCTATTGTATAGCCCCCTGCAACTGGAGCAGAATCAACTTCTTGATATAAATTGTTCCCATTGGTAAGTTTACGAGTCGTTCTTGAACGGATCAATAAATGGTGTTTTTCGTCAGGGATGATTGAACTGCTCATAAATATCTCCTTTTCTATCTTCTATAAATGTCACCGAGGTTGCTTTTTTTAGAATACCTTTGCTTTTTTCTGCTACTTCAATCCACTTGTAAGATTCTTTATCTTCTATCGGCTGCTTCTTATAATTTCTTTCTATTCTATCTGGCATTTCTTCAGGACGATGAAAAATCTTAATATGTGAAAATACTAAAGGAGACAAATCTGATGCATTTAGTACCAAACCCGAGTGAAGCTTAAAGCAATGTGCTGTATCAGATTTATCTGAACGGCCTAATCCACTGTCCGGTTTAAGCCTTCCCTTATGGGTACTTAAATTTCCTCACATGTGTCTTGTATACAAAGTAAGAGCCTCCCTTTTGCCAAATGCTGCATACAATATGAAGCTTCTTTAATCAATTCTTCTTCTTTTATCTTTTCATTTTTTATATGTGCAAGTTATGCAGACCAGTTAAAATCAGCTGAAGTTTCTTAGGAAACATCAAAAGAAACAACAAAGCAAATATCTGAGGAAGCAGTTGGAGCATTCAATTCAATCTATGATGAGGTTGTTGGTATATGCAAAATAGCATCTAATTTTTACCAATACGAACCATTAAAAAAGGAACAATTTACATTTAGTAATGTGTATTTAGCAAACTGTTTTATGCTGTAAACAAGATTGTCTCAAAAAAAACTTGTTATAACACAAACTTTTCTGATTGTCGTTTAAAATATTTTTAGTAATTTGCAATAAGCGTTTTAAAACTTATGTTGTTAATTATACATTTTGTAATGTTCTTAACCATAAAAATACAGCATTTTACTTGATTTATAAATGCAATATCAGTCTGTTGTATAGTGTGTTATAATATAAATACCTTTATAATTTTTAAGAACACACAGTAATTTTGTTTCGAAGGGAGATTTTTTAATAAAATAGATGCATCTGAGGTTTAAATAAAAACTCAGAGCATGATTTTGTAGTTTATAGTATTGGTTAAGTGAAAAATCTTATGGGTAGAGTGCAAAAAATGATATGAGATTAACACAGGGCTGGCTGCAAGTTTATATAAAATTAATATCTAATATTAGAATAAAAATAAAGAAGTATGATATATGGTTTTACTTATAATAATGCAATTAATGTGATATTGAAATTATTAAAAAGAAATTTCTTAACTTCTTTCTGCAAAGTTATACTTGAGAATACAAAGATTACTGTAAGCTGTTATTAATATTTTACATAAAAATTCAGGCTAATAATGGGATTAATAAAAAAAAATGAAAGCGGTGAAACAGTTTTATTAAATAGTCACCATCTATTTGGCAGAAACAAACATTCTACTAACACCTTTATTCCCGATAGTGATGTTACACGTTCTCATGCAACCATATTTTGGAAATGTAGAGACTGGTATATTAGGGATCATAGTAGAAATGGAACTTTAGTTAATAGTAAGTATGTTCATAACTCTACTGTAAAGTTATCATTAGGAGATAAAATACAGTTTGCTAAAAATGAATCTACAAAATGGATTCTGAAAGATATTTCTAATCCAAAGAGTTATCTAAAATCATTAACTTATAAAAACAAAACCCTGTTGCTTGCTACCGGCTTGAGTCTTCCAAATGATGAAAACCCTGAATTATCAGTATATTTCGATAAAGATAATAAATGGATAGCTGAACTGGAAGGCCGTACATTTAGCCTGGAGCATGGTACCATTTTCCATTTTAACAATGAGGAATGGATGTTTATTGAAAATATTGGAATGGATGAAACCCTCGATCATGGACATGTAATTAATCAAGCATATTTTCAATTTAATTTGAGTGCTGATGAAGAGCGAATAAATGTAAAAATTGTAACCACTGACCTGAAAATGGACTTGGGAGAACGGGTACATAACTATTTATTACTGGTTTTGGCAAGAAAAAAATTGAATGATATACAAGCCGGATATGTATACTCTGATCAGGGATGGATTGATGTTGAAGAATTAATGGAAAATATGGGCAGGGAATTTAGAAAAGAAATCGATGAATATATCTTAAACCTCCAAATTCATCGGATAAGAAAGCAATTAATAGAATTGGAGCCATATGGATACTTGTTTTCCAATATAATTGAAAGAAGAAGGGGAAAAATACGTTTTGCGCACAAATTTTTCCAATTATTCAAAGAGGAGCAACTTGTTGGAGAGATAATTCCCACATGATATACATAAATATTTTAGAAGCAAGATTCGGCTAAAAAAGTGATATGAAAAATCAAATGATAATACCAAAACCTGGTTTAACGGTAAAGATTAACAATTACCAACTAATTGAAAATATTGGGGAAGGAGGTTGTGGACAAGTTTTTAAAGCTAAACAGAATAGTACCGGGCAAATGGTAGCAATAAAAATGCTTAAGTTCAAAGACACACTGGATGATCGGAAAAGAGAATATTATGCAGCCCGGTTTGAAAAAGAAACACAGCTTTATACCGAAATTAATCACCCAAATATAGTTACACTTATAGATAAGGGTTACTCGGATAAAAATGAACCATTTGCTGCTTTTGAATACATCTCGGGAGAAACATTAAAAGAATTTATTGTTAAAGAAAATGGTTTATCGGCTATTGAAACTGGTGATTTAATGGGGCAGGTGTTAGATGCATTAGCATGTGCCCATGCAAAGGGAATTGTACATCGTGACCTGAAACCACAAAATATAATGGTTACTAAAACCGGATCAAAATCACATATAAAACTACTGGATTTTGGGATTGGTGTATTTGCAAATGATTATCAGGATCAGGCTTTAACCAAAGAAATTATAGGAACACCAATGTATAGTGCCCCTGAACAACTACGAGGGGAACCTTCTACTGTTAAATCAGATCTTTATTCCTGGGGATTAATATTTCTGGAATGCATTGTTGGTACTCCGGTTATGTCTGGTGATAGTGTAGCCGAAGCATTTCAAAAACAGCTGCATGCATCGGATGTACCCTTGCCTTCTGCAATCGAAAAGCATCCTATAGCTACATTGCTTCTTAAGGTACTGGACAAAAATCCTAATCTTCGTTTTGCGCAAACAACATTGGTTTATAATGAATTTTCAAAAATAAATTTTAATAGCATTACAGATAATATAGAACTTCAAAGTAACAAATCTTATTTAAATGATGATCTGACAGTTGCAAATCAGATGGTTTGGAGGCAAGTGAATAGTGAAAAACGTCAAATAACCGTACTTTGTGTAAAGTTAAGTTTGTCAATGAATGAAGATTCCCTTTTGGATATGGAAACACTCGGTACCATTCAACGGGATCAGTTAAATATTTGTAAAGACATTGCATTTCGATTTGGCGGGCATATTAGTGGAACACTGGCTGATAATCTTATGGTATATTTTGGATACCCACAGGTAAGTGATACGGATGCCAGAAGAGCAGGACGGACTGCTCTGGAATTAATTAGTCAGGCGCAAAAAAGGAGTGCTTTACTTTTTACAAAACATGGAATTCAACTGGATGTTCGAATCGGAATGCATTCCGGATTTGAAATTACAGCATTTAATCAAACCCCGGAAGGACAAGTGTCTAACATCGCTTTTAACCTGTTGTACAAAGCAAACTCCGGGAGTATTCTTGTAAGCGAAACAACCAAAAAGTTATTAGAGCCTTATTTAGAGTTTGAAACTTTTGAAAAGTATAATATTCCAAATCAGACACATGCCATACAAACCTATCTGCTAAACTGTGAGCGGGATTCTGAAGCTTTTTCTTTTATAAGGACTGCAAGTGCAAATAGCGAAATGGTTGGTAGAGACTTAGAACGAGAAAAAATGATTGAGTTATGGGGTAATGTAAAAAATGGGAATGGACAGACTGCAATTATTAAGGGACAATCAGGAATAGGGAAATCCAAATTGATATATGTATTTAAGAAAAAGATTCATAGTGAAGGAGGTATAGTTAAGGAATGCCGGTGTTTGCCGGAATATAAAAACAGTGCTTTGTTTCCGTTTTTCGAAATGCTAAAAAAGGATTTAGGAATAAATGATATGACAGAACCTAATATTATTTCAAAGTTAGAGGAAGCTTTAAGGAAAGCGAATTGTGATTTAGACATTGCAATGCCGGTTTTATGTTCATGGATTTTAATACCCTATAAAAGTCTGAATCATGCCCTTCAATTTTCTCCCGATAAACAAAAAGAGGTCTTATTCAATACACTGGAAAAATATTTCATACATATTGATGATTCTGAAAAACTAATGCTTATTGTTGAAGATCTGCATTGGATGGATCCCACGAGCCTGGATTTTCTGAATAAATTAATACAATCTGCCAGGAAAAAAAATCTTTTCCTACTTTTATCTGCAAGGCCTGAATTTTATCCAGAATGGGAGAATGATTCGTTAACTGTAATCCAGCTCAATACTTTAACAAAAGAATTTACAAAAGCCTTGATCGAATCAGTTTTGGGGCAGAAAACCATAGAAAAAAAAGCGCTTGATTATATTGCAGAAAGAACAGATGGGATACCCTTATTTATTGAAGAATTGACACAGATGATGCTCGATCAGGGTCATTTGGTGTTAAAAGATAAAGAATGTCAACTGGTTGGGACATTGGATGATAAAGCGGTGCCGGTTATTTTACAGAGCTTGCTTGGTTATAGGTTAGACAGATTGGGCTTCGCTAAAGAGACTGCTCAAATTGCTGCGGCTATTGGTAGGGATTTTAATTATGATCTATTGGTAAAAACTTCTTTACGTGATGAAGCAATGGTTCAGGCTGACCTGAATTTACTTATAAAAGAAGGTCTTGTATATTGTCAAAGAAATGTTCAGAGCGAAAACTATATATTTCGTCATGCTTTAATTCGGGATGCTGCCTATGATAGTATGCTTACCAGTGCAAGAAAACAAACCCATCTGAGAATTGCAGATTTTATCGAGTCATATTTGAGTGATAGTAAACAGGCTAATAATTCAGCACAATTGGAGATATTAGCTGAACATTTATACTGTGGGAAGAGAATTCTTGATGGGGTTCGTCGTTTGTTACAAGCATCCGAAATTACAAAGTTACAATCAGCAAATCGGGAAACTCGCTCTTTATGCTACAAGGCACTACTATGGATCCAACAAGTTCAATCAACAATTCAAGTAGAGAAACTGGAACTTTCAATCCGCCAGGTTCTGATTTTTGCAACTATGGCTATTGATGGTTATGGCTCTCAGGAGGTAGGGGAACAACTGAAAATTGTTAGCTTATTAAGTAAAGGGCTCAATGATACGGGTCAGTTTTTTCCTACGGTTTGTACACAGGTAAATTATTATATGATGAGAGGTGATTGGAAATCTGCGACTAATGCTGCTCAACTTTTTCATCAAGAGGCTCAGAAACAAGTAAATTCAAAATGGGTTATTGCTTCATCAGTAATACTTGGACAACAGTATTTCACCGATGGGAGATTCATGGAAGCGGCTCAATTGTTAGAACAAGCTCTTGATCTTTATAGGCATGACAATCATAAACAATACATTAGTGAATTTGGAATAGAACAGGGTGTGTTGGCTGCAGGCATATTATGTACTGTATATCATTTTTTAGGGCGTTCAAATGAAATTCCCGAACTTGAATTAAAAGCCAGAAAATGGGCTGAGAACCTAGATCATATCCATACAAATGCTACGCTTTCTTTTACTCTGAGCTGTTTATACTTTTACAAAGGAGACAAAGAAAAGGTAAAATATTTCTGCACAGAATTAGCTGGTATTGGCACAAAAGAAGAACCGAATATGTTTATGGCTTTGGGAAAATTTTTGGAATATTGGGCTTTTAATAAACTTGAAAGCATAAAGCTGGCTGTTATGGAACAAGAAACTTCCGGAATAATTGCTATGAGATCATTCTGGCATACAATTATTGCAGAATTAGAGTTGGAAGCCGGTAATTTCTTGGCTGCAAAAAAAAGGGTACAAAAAGCACTTTCCTGGATAGATAGCCTGGAAGGGAACTTGCTGGCTGCAGAGCTACACAGATTGTTAGGATTAAGTTTCTTAGGCCTTCATGAAAAGAAATTAGCCCGGAAGCAATTTGCCAAAGCAAAAAATATTGCTGTAAAACAAGGAGCAAAAAGTATAGAAATGAAAGTAGAAGCTGTCATGAATATGGCAGTAGCTAATTGAAAATCAAAATATCCAATTAAATTATTATTAACTTAAAACAATCAATTATGTCAGAAAAACTACCAGTATCAAGTCAATGGGTGATCACCTATTACAAAGCGGTTTCAAAAGCCTGGTCAGATGGTGAATTCCAAAGTGAGTTATTAAAAAGTGCTAATAAAATGTTAGAAGAGCAATTTGGTTTTGTTGTTCCTAAAAACATTGAGGTTCAATTTCAGAAGCTAGATAATAATGATTTTAGCGATTTCCCTATAAAGAATATAGGGATGTTTGATGAATCTCAGGCAGAGAATGTACTATTCAAAGTTCCAATACCTCCTAAACCAGAAGATATTAAAAATTCATTGGATTATTTATGTTCTTTTACAAATCTTTCTGATGTGAATTGTTGCTCTTTTTGTTGCTAATTTAAAAAGTAACTGATTATGGGTTATTTAAATTTAAGGCAAAAAAACAAAGAAACGGATAATAACCAATTTGTCAAACTATATGCAGATGAAGAAAAAAAAGAGCTTTTTGGGTGGTTAAATACGTATGAAGAAACGGAAGCTTCCCAATCCAAGAAATCTTTCATCAGGCAACAGTGGTGCTTAATGTCAAAATTGGATGTTGATCTTTATAACATTGCATTTTTTATTGAAAGACAGCCGAAACCTGTTCCTTCTAATTATAAGCAATGGGCAGAATTGGTAAAAACCGGGCCATCGTTTGAAGCCTACATTAACAGAAAATCATTTTTATATCCTTATCAACCAGAAGAGATTCCGGATGATATAGCGGAAAAGGTGGGTGCCAGGGTTTATGGAATATACAATAGTAAAATAAAAAGTGGTAGCAAGACTTTAGTTCAAATCACATTGCAAACGGAAGCAACTAAAAGTGATGGTGATGACACTAGATTTAAACAAGTGAATTTAATGGCTACTATGGAGAATGATAATTGGTTTACGTATACTCGTGAAATTATATTGGATACTCCTGTTTCCTTTGGAACTTTTATAAAAAATGGAGGGATTGAAGGATTGAGCCCTGATTTACAATTAGATAAAGGAGGAATAGGATGTGTTGTTTATGATGTTGTTAAATCCAAACCGGAACCACCAGATCCACTTACAATATTGGGTTAGGAATAAAAAAAGTGTGAATTTATATGTTGACTGAATCACAAATTATTGCTGCCCAAACTTATAAGGTATGTCAGGATAGTCTGTTCATTAGATTTGGAGCAGATCATGGAATTATTGCTAATATCAATGGTGCAAAGTACATTTCAGGTGCTTTGTACCTTGATACCCTATCTGTTTGCCAAGAGAAACCAGGTACTGTCTTTGAACTCATTGAAAGGTTAAAACAATCATACAATAGTACTTATGTATGGCATGCTATAAACGTATTGATTGATT
>DAOVYZ010000162.1 GCA_030635365.1 Bacteroidales bacterium | reverse complement strand
GAGATAATAAGGGAGTATCTGATTTTTTTGTATTTTTGTGAGGTGGTAAAAAGCCCATGATATATATTTTTAAAGTTTGCACTTCAAAAATTGCATATCTCGGGCTTTTTTCCTAATTTATTTTACCGGACACTTATAATATCTGTCGAGAATTCAAGTATGGTAATTTAGAATTTGCCCTCCAATACATAAACGATAAAATTCTTTGCAAAACTAACAAGGTGCAAAAATGTTTTACCAAAAAACTAAAAGTCTTCGTTTATAAAAAATTTTACTATTCATCCATAATCCACTGTCTGGCAGTCAAAAAATTAGTATTTTAGCATTTTGCTTGCAAAAAGTTTATACCAAATAAATGCAAAAAATTAAAAAAATATTACGTATTGTACTATTTCCTCTAAGTTTGGTATATGGTTTTATTATATATGTACGTAACAGATTATATGACTATAAGATTTTAACGTCACATCAATTTAATATACCCATAATTTCAGTTGGCAATATAACGGTTGGTGGAACAGGAAAGACTCCTCATATTGAATATCTGGTTAATTTATTAAAAGATGATTTTAAATTAGCAACCTTAAGCCGCGGTTATAAAAGAAAGACCAAAGGATTTTTTCTGTCTAACATTCACTCTACTGACCGTGAAATTGGAGATGAGCCCAGGCAAATAAAGCAGAAGTATCCTGATATTGAGGTTGCTGTAGATGCTAAAAGGGTAAATGGTATTAATCAACTTATTTCACGATTTCCTAACCTCAATGTAATTTTATTAGATGACGCCTTCCAACACAGAAAAGTGAAGCCAAGTTTGTCAGTATTATTGGTTGATTACAATCGACCTTTGTTAAAAGATTTTATAATGCCTTTGGGAATGCTCCGAGAACAGGCTTTTGAGAAGAAAAGGGCTGATATAATCATAGTAACAAAATGCCCTGAAAATTTTGAATTATCTCAACAAGAAATATTTAAATCTAAACTTAATGCCAATTCTAAACAACAGATTTATTTTACTTGTTTTGAGTATGGTAAGTTAAAAAATGTTTTTAGAACTACTCCTAATCAGGTTTCCTATGATAGTTATAAAGATTATGATATTTTAATGCTAACGGGAATTGCGAACCCAAAACCTTTAAAGTCATTTTTAGAAAAGAATGTTTCTGAAAAGATCCATTTATTAACTTATCCCGATCATTACGATTTTAAAGATTCAGATATCAATAATATTCAACGGAAGTATACAGCAATCCAATCAAAAAAGAAAGTAATTGTTACAACTGAAAAAGACGTAATGCGTTTACAGAAATTTAAGGATATTAACAATGAATTTAAAGAAGCTTTTTATTTTATTCCAATTCAGGTAAAATTCTTAAATAATCAATCAAATAGTTTTAATAAGCAAGTTATTAATCATGTTAGAAAGAACTAAACAAACAGTTTCATTTATTAAAAATAAATTTGATTTTACTCCCGAGGCAGGAATAATCTTAGGTACCGGGCTAGGTGGTTTGGTGAAAGACATAAAAACAGAGCACGTTCTAAATTATGAAGATATACCTAACTTTCCTGTATCGACAGTTGAAGGGCACCATGGCCGTTTAATTTTTGGTGAACTTGGCGGTAAAAAGATAGTTGCCATGCAGGGCAGGTTTCATTATTACGAAGGTTATTCAATGATGGAAGTTACTTTTCCTGTTCGTGTAATGAAATATTTAGGAATTAAAACTTTATTGGTTTCAAATGCAAGTGGTGGAGTAAATCCCAATTATGAAATTGGAGATTTAATGATTCTGGATGATCATATTAACCTTATCCCAAATCCATTAATTGGTGTACATAATAATAATTTTGGAGCACGTTTCCCTGATATGAGTGAACCTTATGATAAGGCTCTTATAGTAAAAGCTCTTGAAATCGCAAAAAAACATAATATTAAAACTCAGGTAGGTTGTTATGTTGGCACAACAGGCCCTACTTTGGAAACTCCTAAAGAATATCAATATTTTAGAATAATTGGTGGTGATACCGTTGGAATGTCAACTACACCCGAAGTTATTGTAGCAAGACAGATGGGGATTCCTTGTTTTGCCATTTCAATAATTACAGATTTAGGTGTGCCCGGTAAAATAGTTGAAGTAACTCATGAAAATGTTCAGAATGTTGCAAAAGAGGCTGAACCTAAAATGACAATTTTGATGGAGAAATTAATATCTCAACTTTATATATAAACTTTTCTACCGGTTAAAATTGGGTATTATGGAAAACAAAAAGAAATTTCAGTTAAGTAATGTGTTATTGATTTCAATAGCACATTTTGTACATGATACGTATACAGCTTTTCTTGCCCCCATTGTTCCTTTACTAAAATCGAAGCTAGGAATTAACAATACAATGGTAAGTTTATTGTTTGTTGCACAACAAATCCCAGCTTTGTTAAATCCTTTTATAGGCATAATAGCTGAAAATTTAAAGATCAGGTATTTAGTGATTCTTGCACCTGCGATAAGTACAATATGTATGAGTATGCTTGGAGTCTCTCCTTATTATATAATTATTCTGATTCTTCTTTTTATTGTCGGTTTAAACAGTGCTATGTTCCATGTGCCTACTCCGGTTTTAATCAAAAAATTATCAGGAGACAGAATAGGGAAAGGTATGAGCTTTTACATGCTGGGTGGTGAAGCAGCGAGAACTGTTGGCCCGCTTATTATTGTTGCCGCTATTGAATTGTGGGGATTGGAAGGCACTTTCAGACTAATCCCTTTTGGTTTGTTAGCCTCAGCTATTCTTTATTTCCGTTTACGAAATATAAATATTTCAAAAGATATTCCGAGAAATAAATCTTTTAAAGGCATTAAAGATACCTTTAAGACACATCTTCCTTTTTTTATTTTAATTACCGGAATTATGTTTTTCCGGGGATTTATGAAGACATCTATTACCAGCTTTCTACCCACATATATAGATGAAAAAGGAGGTACATTATGGCTTGGAGGTATCTCTTTGTCTTTATTTGAATTCGCAGGAGCTATTGGAGCATATTTGGCAGGTACTTATTCAGATAAAATCGGACGCTTAAGAATGTTAACAATTATTATCCTTGTTTCTCCTGTTTTAATGCTGTTATTTATTTCATCAGACGGGGCAACTATGTTTCCTTTATTAATGTTATTAGGCTTTTTTATTATCTCATCTACGCCTGTATTACTGGCTTTAATAATGGATTTCGATTCTGAGCATCAAGCATTTTTAAGTGGTGTTTTTATGTTTATTACTTTTGTTTCTTCTTCTGTAACTGCTCTTTTTGTAGGTATACTAAGTGATTACATTGGTTTGATTGATACTTATAAAGTAGCATCAGCACTTGCTTTTCTGGCAATTCCATTTGTTTTGATTTTAAGAAGGAGGTATAAGTAGTTTTATTTTAAGTGAAAACCATTATTAATATTTTGCAGCTACAACAACTGATTTTTTAAATTGTTTAATATTCCCCTCCATATCAAAAACTTCAATAAAAATTACATAAATTCCAACAGGTGCTTTCTGATTGTTTTCATCTAAACCATCCCAGGTAATAACTCCATTTATGCCTAATAATTGATTATTTGTTAAGTATCTAATTAACCTTCCCCTCGAATCAAATATTTTAATGTTTGCAACATAACCCGGCTCATTAAAGGTAAATTGAATGTTTGTAAAATCTTCAAAGCCATCATTGTCAGGAGAAAATACTTCAGGCTCTATTTTAACCTCATCTGGTATTTCTGAAGATTCCATATACTGAGAGTTCTCATATGCAGGTGTTGCAAATCCAACTAATTCTGATGCTGAATGCCAATTGGTTTTATCATCTGTTGCCCTGTCAAAGTTTATTCGTTCCAATGAAACTCCTTCATTAGTTGCCAACAAGGGAAAATGCATTTCATCTTTATATTCGAAATTATCAATTGGATTTTGCCAAAGATCTAATAATATCACTCTTCCTTTATCATCATTATATGAAGGTAGGTTTTTAACTTGAATAAAAGCATCAGAATTTGTTGTTATGTACTGTTCTTTAACAACTAAAGTATTTTCCGTTAAAACGTAATATTCTTCAGGGAAAATTAAAAATCCCCCGGTAGTTATATTCACTACATCGGAGAAATCCATATCCACATCATCATAAGTAGCTATGAGTAGTTTGCTTAAATCCAAAGTTTTATTTGAACGATTATAAATTTCGACAAAGTCATAGCCTCCAACTAAAGGGTTAAAAAGAATTTCATTTATAACAATGTCGTTTGGTTCAATTGAATCAGGAATAGCAAATGAAGCAGTGCTATTTTCAACTATAATATTGCCTGCACAATCTGAAATATTCCCGAGAATTTCTAATTCATATTTTGTGTTTTTACTAAAAGACTCTCCAAACTCCAATAGTAATGATGCATAATTAGGTGCTATTAAATAAATTGCACTAGGATTCCCAATCCCATTATCAACCGAATAGTTATTCGTTTCCATAGCAGATACACTATCTAATGATTCACTAAAATATAATTGGATATTTTTATTGTCAACTACAGAAATTCTAAGTAACTCAGGAACACTTAAATCAGGATTACTTGCATTAATTGAATTAATTTGCCCGGGAGTCCCACCCCTGGTATCTTCTGAAGCTTTCCAATTATTTTCTCCTCCACACGGATTCATTGGGTCAATTTGCTCTAGTGACCATCCTCCTTCTGCTTTATAATCATCTTTATACCATTCATCTGTATATATTACTGAAGAAATTATTTCCCCTTCCACATTTTGTATAACGAGTTCCTGTCCTGAATTTGATAATGAAGGAAAGCTTGACATTGTTAAGGCCGTTCCATAATTTTGCAAATCCAATTCTGCATCTTTATGACAAAGAATTATATATTCTCCTGATTTTATTACCCCTTCCGGAAATATTTTTGAGGAGGAGCCAACAAGCAAATTCCAGTTTGTCATATTTATGTCATGTTCAGTTGTATTCAAAACTTCTATATATTCAAATTCCGGTAATCCTAAAACCGGATTAGGATCAGCCATAATTTCATTTATTACTATATCATAAGGTTTAGGAATATAATAAGCAAAATCCTGATTCTTTTCTGTAATAAAATTACCGCACCAATCTTCAAGGTTTTTAAACGTTAGTGTATAATTACCGCTATCTGTAAATCCATTCGAAAATGTCAAATCAACTTCCATTAAATTATTAGCAATAACCAAAGATGAAGGGTTCCCAATACCATTATCAACGGAATAATTTAAAATTTCACTTGCTGAGATTTGTTCCAGAGGTTCATTAAAATGTATTTTAAGCAGAGTATCATTAATTATCACAATCTTTTCAACTTCCGGTGCCTCGTTGTCAATGTTTGAAGCAAAAACAGAATTTGCAATTCCGGGAGTCCCTCCATTATCATTTTCTGATGCCTGCCAGTTAGTAATACCCGAACAGGTATTTAAAGGGTCAATTCTTTCCAGCGACCAGCCTCCATTATTTTTTACTTCATCAGCATACCAGATTGATGTAAACTTAACAGAATCAATAACATGATTGCTTTCATTGTAAATAACAATTGAAGTTCCTGAATTCGTAATGGAAGGAAACGATGAAAATTCGAGAACCTCCCCATAATCCTTCAGGTACTCTTCGGCATTATTGGAGCATATTATCAAATAGGATGCAGAATCAATTAGTCCTGATGGAAAATCCCGTTCGACAGAACCTGATTTTAACTTCCATCCCGTTAAATCAATATCAAATTCTGTAGTATTTTTTATTTCAATGTATTCATAATTCGGTAGATTAACTTCAGGGTAAGGGTCTGCCATTATTTCATTAATAACAACATCATATGTTTCGGGAATAAAATAAAGAAATGTTATTTCTTCCGTTTGTAACGAATCTAAATTTTGGCCAGCTATATTTTGAACTGTTAGTTTATAATTCGTTTTATTTGTAAACTCTGATCCAAATTGCAATTGAACTTTTGAAGAATCATTGAATAATACATCTGCTAAGACCGGGTTCCCTAAACCATAATCCAAACTATAATTCAAAGCATTTTCTGCACTTACCGAGTCCAGTTCCCTGGAAAATTGAACCAACAATTCATTCGTGGTTAATATCTCAATATTTAATGGTTTTATGTATTCGTAAACAAAATTTAAAGTTGTGTCTGTAATTACATTTCCTTCTAAATCCTCAATAGTCTGAACGGTAATAGAATACTGCTGCTGATCTTCCAATTTTTGATTTAAATATAATTCAACAATTCTATGAGACTCATCTATTAAAACAGAATCAGGGTTTCCGACACCTCCATTAATAGTATAGTTTAAAATATTAACGACTATTGTTGAATCAATCTCTTCGCTGTATTCAATTTTTAAAGTATTCGAATTTATAATATACAACGAATCTATTTCAGGCAAAACAGTATCTTTTATTTCCTTGCCTATATAAATATCATCTATCCATAAGTTCCTATCAGCACTTGATGTATATAAATAGTACAAGCCAAAATAATTAGCTGTTGTATAGGTATTATCAGTACCATTTCCAATATTTTGCAGATTATCAAAATCACCATCAATGTTAAATTTCACTTCCCACTCACCTGTGTTTGTCCTGATAACTTCTAATGCAGGAATCTGTGATGTGCTTATATCATCATCCCAATTTATTGTTGTCGATATTATTTCTGTAGAGATTCCCGATGTTATTCTGTATAACCTCAAGGTATCATCACTCCCGGTATAATTTACTCCCAGTGCATATCCATTTGCAATTCCGGATGATTTCATTTGGCTTGCATCTGCATCAGTCATTAAGAATACGGACCAATTGTTTCCTCCAGATGGATTATAAGTATACTTTATTCTGAATCTCCATGATGTGTTTTGAGTAGTTATATCCATTACCGGTAATGCAATAGAAACCTGATCGGTATCAGCTGAAGCATTGTCATAAACATGATGTAATGAGTATGTTCCATTAATTGGAGAAATATCCGAAGCTGCCCAACGACTGACATTACTTTCAGTCCAATTGCTTATGTTTCCATCTTCAAAATTATCTGTTAGTTGAGCAAATGCACCAAACGAGAATATAAGAAAAAGAATAATGAATAACTTCTTTTTTAACCACAGAGGGTACAGGCCTGTCTGCCGACAAGGCAGGGAAAACACAGAGTACACAAAGAAATTTTTAAGGGATTCGATGCTTATTTCACTATTTATGTTCTTGCTAAATAATTGTTGGATATATCTAAAAATATTATTTAAATGAATTATTAGGCTTTTTAGCATGTGTTTTTGAATTAAATATTTAATTTTGAAATTTACAAAAAAGATCCTGATTATTCTTAAACAGGATATAAAGGATGTATAATAAAATCTACTTTTAGTGTTTACCTTCGGTGAGGGCTTTGCCGTTCTTTGAGTTTGTGTGGTTTTGTGTCTAAATAATTTATTTAGACACAAAACCACACAAATATTATAAGTTAAGTTAATACAATATTTTATTTTAAATGGATTTTGTCGTACCAAAAACGCATACAAACAATAAAAATTAAAATGTATGAAAGTAGCTGTAGTAGGTGCCACCGGCTTAGTTGGAGGTGTAATGTTAAAATCATTGCTTGAACGTAAATT